>JBDSYO010000213.1:0-4016 GCA_039925625.1 Lapillicoccus sp.
GACCGCACGTCGGTGCCGAGGCCACCCGTCACGGCGGTGCCGACGAGGGCGGGGACGGTCCACTTCAAGGCGGACATGGGTTCTCCTTCGTGGGTGCGTGACGTCAGACCGCTTTAAGGCGGGCCAGCGCCTCCTTGCGCTCCGCGTCGTGGTCGACGATCGGCGCGGGGTAGTCCCCGGGCGGGGGGTCGAGCTTCCACGGTTCGTGGATCTCCTTGGCGGACAACGCCTTCAGCTCCGGCACCCACCGGCGCACGTAGTCGCCGTGGGGGTCGAACTTCTTGCCCTGCAGCGTCGGGTTGAACACGCGGTAGTAGGGCGCCGCGTCGGTGCCGGTGCCCGCCGTCCACTGCCAGCCGTGCTGGTTGTTGGCGAGGTCGCCGTCGATGAGGTGGTCCATGAAGTGCCTCGCGCCGAGGGTCCACTCCAGGTGCAGGTCCTTGACGAGGAACGACGCGACGATCATCCGCAGCCGGTTGTGCATCCAGCCGGTGGCGATGAGCTGGCGCATCCCCGCGTCGACGATCGGGAACCCGGTGCGCCCTTCCCGCCAGGCGTCGTACCTCTCGTCGGCCTGCTTCCCGGTGTCGTACTCCATGCCCTTGAGCTGCGGCGAGTAGTAGTCGTGGGCGCTGTGCGGGAAGTGGAAGAGGATCGCGGCGTAGAAGTCGCGCCAGCACAGCTGCCGCCGGTACGCCTCGCCGGCCCGCCCGAGGTCGGCGAGCATCGTGCGCGGGTGGATGGTGCCGAGCTTGAGGTGCACCGACATGTGCGACGTCGAGTCGAGGTCGGGGCGGTTGCGCTCCTTGCTGTAGCGCGCGAGGTCGTCCTTCCGGAACGCCGCCCAGACGCGGTGGGCGGCAGCCTCGCCCGCGTCGGGGATCTCGACGGAGGTCTTCGGGTCGTGCGGGAGGTCGGTGCCGTCTATCGGGTGCCAGTCGATGCTTCCCGGCCGGGTCTGCGCCGGGCTGTGCCAGCCGCGTTCGGACCACGCGCGGTAGAAGGGCGTGAAGACCTTGAACGGGGTGTCGTCCTTCTTGAGCACGTGCCCCGGCGA
The DNA here is from genome assembly GCA_039925625.1 of Lapillicoccus sp. Lineage (GTDB taxonomy): Bacteria > Actinomycetota > Actinomycetes > Actinomycetales > Dermatophilaceae > Lapillicoccus. Next base: position 1,058 of record JBDSYO010000213.1, read on the forward strand.
GACGGCATACGGGCTGCCGGTGCGCACGAGCGGGATGCCGTCGCCGGCCTTCCCCAGTGCGGCCTCGACCCGCTCGTCGCGGGCGCGGCCGTAGGGGGCGAAGTCCTCGCTCACGTGGACCGCGCTCGCCCCGATCTCCTTGGCCAGGGCGGGAAGCACGATCTCCGGCTTGCCGCGCATCACGGTCAGCCGCCCGCCGTGGCTGCGCAGGTCCTCGTCGAGGGCCCGCAGGGTGCGGTAGAGGAACGCGGTGCGCGGCCCGGCGTCAGCCCGCAGCAACACGTCGTCGAGCACGAACAGCGCGGTCACCGGCCCGTCTTCGGCGGCGGCGTCGAGCGCCGGATGGTCGTGCAGCCGCAGGTCGCGCCGGAACCACAGGATGGTCGGCTGGTCCGCCGTGGGCGTCACGCCGAGAGCTCCTCGCGTCGGATGGACTGCTCGAACAGCGGGGGGAGGAAGCGCAGCATGAGCATCGCCCACGTGACGTGGGTGAGCATCGGGGCCTGGATGCCGCCGGACGCCCGGCGCTGCATCCCGAACAGCAGCCCCATCACACCGCCGGCCACGGTCAGCGCGGGGTTGCGGGTGGCCGCCGTCGCGACCGTGTAGGCCGCCGTCGAGATGAGGATCGGCCGGTCAGCGGCTGCGGTGTAGAAGGCGCCGCGGAAGAACATCTCCTCGGCGAGCCCGTTGACCGAGGTGGTGAGGATGATGAGGGGCATGTTGCCCTGGTCGGCGTAGCGCAGCACGTTGCCGATGGCCCGGTCGAGGATGGGGATCTCCCGGGCGACGAGCGCCGCGCCGTAGAACCCGCCGAAGGTCAGGACGCCGGTGACGACCGGGGTGACGATCGGGCGGCGCAGGTTGTTGTCTCGGCCCTTGATCCAGCCGAGGTGCAGCGGCCCGGAGGCCACGGCCCCGGCGGTCCAGGTGGCCGCGAGTGCGCCGGTCAGCCAGTAGAACTTCTTCGACCCGGGGGCGACGTTGAGGGAGACGCCGAGCAGGGCGGCCCCGGCGACCCCCACTCCGGCGACGACCCGGCGCCGACGCGTACGCACGGCGTCGGACTCCGGGGGGACCTGCGGCTCCTGGAGGTGGAAGGGCTTGGGCAGGCGCCCGAGCACCCGGTGGATGGTGTCGGCGGTCGATGCGCCGGAGGCCTCGTCGGCGCCACGCGCGGCTCGCTCGTCCAGGGCCACACGAGCGGCGGCGTCGTAGCCCATCGGCTCGAAGGGAACGAGCTCGCGGATGCTGGGGTCCTTGACGACCACCTCGTTGGTCATCGAGTCGACGAGGTTGCGCCCGGTGGTCGTGTCGACGTCGGTGACGAGCGACAGCCACCGGGAGGACAGCTGGGGGGTGAGCATCGGGACCGGGACGATGGGCAGGTCGCGCCCTTGGAGCTTGGCCACCCGCTGCAGCATCGTCTTGTAGCGCAACACCTCCGGGCCACCGATCTCCAGTGCGCGGCTGGCCGCCTCCGGCAGCTCGAGCACGCCGACGAGGTAGCGCACGACGTCGGCCACGGCGATCGGCTGGGTGCGGGTCATGACCCAGCGGGGCGTGATCATGGCCGGGAGGTGGTCCACGAGCTGGCGGGTCATCTCCCACGAGATCCCGCCGTCGCCGATGACGATGCCCGCGCGCAGCGTCGTGACGGGCACGCCGCTCGCGGCCAGCTCGGTCTCCACCTCGCGGCGGCTGCGCAGGTGGGCGGACAGCTCCTCGCTGTCGTCGCCGAGGCCGCCGAGGTAGACGATGCGCTGCAGGCCCGCTCGGGCGGCGGCGGCACCGAAGGCCTTGGCGCCCTGGGCGTCCTTGTTCTCGAAGTCGTCGTCGTCGAGGGAGTGCACGAGGTAGTAGCCGGCGTCGCAGCCGTCCATCGCGACGTCCAGGGAGCTCGCGTCGCCGACGTCGCCGGCCACCGCGGTGCCGGCGCCGTCGTAGCTCTCCGGGCGGCGCGTCATGGCACGCACCTCGTGTCCGGCCTCGACGAGGGCCGGGCAGAGGCGTCGCCCGACGAAGCCGGACGCTCCGGCGACGAGGACCTTCATCGCGCCACCGCCAGCTCCGGTCGCCGCGGCACCTGTAGGCGTTGCGCCTCGCCGACCGGGTCGCCGGCCAGGCCGACGGCACCCGCGGCCCGGACGGCCTCGGGGGTGGCCCCCGCGCCCGCGAGCACCACGAAGGCGGTGCCCCCGAGCCGGGTCAGCTCCTCGGCGGCGGCCAGGAACGGGGCGGGGGTGGTCGCCGCGAGCACGACGACCTCGGGTCGCAGATGGCGCACGGCGTTCTCCAGATCGGTCATAGGGGTGTTGTTGCCCAGAAAGGTGATGCGCCAACCGCAGCGGTTCAAGGCGATCCCGAACACCATGAGGGGGAGGTCATGCAGCTCGCCCTTCGGGCAGGCGAGGACGGCGCGCGGGCCGACCCCGTCGCCCCAACCGAGGGCGAGGGCGGCCAGACGGCCGCGGATGAGGTTGCTGGCGAAGTGCTCCTGCGCGATGTCGACGCTGCCCTCCACCCACCGGGCGCCCAGCTGCGCCAGGTAGGGCATGACGACGTCGCGCAGCACCGTGGTGACGTTCAGCCGGCGCAGCATGGCATCGAACACCTGCTGCGCCGCGGTCTCGTCGTAGCCGTCGAGGGCCTCCTCCAGGGCGCGGTGGTAGTGCATGGCGGCGTCGGACTCGTCGTCCCCGTCGGGGTTGGTGCCGACCGGGGCAGCGCCGGCAGGGGCCTGCCGCGCTGCGCGGGCCGCCTCCGCCGCGGACAGACCGTGTGTCAGCTGGTCCTGCATGAGGCGTACGCGGCGCTCGTCCTGGTCGGTGTAGAGGCGGTAGCCCTTGGGCGACCGGGCCGGCTGCAGCAGTCGGTAGCGCCGCTCCCAGGCCCGGAGCAGCTCGGTACTGACGCCGACCCGCCGGCTCAGCTCGCCGATCCGCACCCCCACCGGCTC
>JBDSYO010000214.1:0-4550 GCA_039925625.1 Lapillicoccus sp.
TCGTCGGTGGGGCGTTCGCCGGCCTGGAGAAGCTCGTCGAGTCGCGCAACGGCAAGAAGGGGCTCGGCTTCGGCAGCCAGCTGCACCTGCCCAAGGACCTCGCCGAGTCGATCCACGAGGTCATGCCCGAGGACCTCATGAAGTTCGGGCTCATCCCCGAGTTCATCGGCCGGCTGCCGGTCATCACCACCGTCAGCCCGCTCGACCGCGACGCCCTGGTGCGCATCCTCACCGAGCCGCGCAACGCCCTGGTCAAGCAGTACCAGAAGATGTTCGACATCGACGGCGTCGAGCTCGAGTTCACGTCCGACGCCATCGAGGCGGTCGCCGACCAGGCGCTGCTGCGCGGGATCGGCGCCCGTGGCCTGCGCGCCATCATGGAGGAGGTCCTGCTCCCCGTGATGTTCGACGTGCCCAGTGAGGACGACATCGCCCGGGTCGTCGTCACCCGCGAGGTCGTCCTCGACAACGTCCTGCCGACCATCGTGCGCCGCGACGTGCCGGCGCGCACCAAGCGGCCGCAGCGCAAGGAAAGCGCCTGACGCGCTAGTCGGCGCAGCACACGGCGTCGGCGGCCTCGTTCGCGGCGGTCGGCTCGTCCCGGAAGGTCGGGCTGTCGGCGAGCACGGTGTAGACCTCCCACCGCTCGCCGTCCGGGGTGCCCTGCACCCAGAACTTGTCCTGCTTGGCGTAGCAGCATGTGGTGCCGCGCTCGTCGACGGTGGCCAGACCGTGCTCGGCCAGCCGGGACTGCTCCGCGTCCACGGTGTCGACGTCGGCCACCTCGACGCCGAGATGGTTGAGGGTGCCGCCCTGCCCGGGGTTCTCGAGCAGGACGAGCTTGAGCGGCGGCTCGGCGACGGCGAAGTTGGCGTAGCCGGGGCGGGTCTTGGCCGGCGGGGTGCCGAGCAGGCGGGTGTAGAAGGCCACCGACGTGGCGAGGTCGTCGACGTTGAGGGCGAGCTGGACGCGGGACATGGGGCGCTCCTCGGGGATCGCGGTTTCATCGACGGTTGTCGATGTGTCCACTGTGCGCCCTGTATCGACGAGTGTCAATATAGAAGCGCGAGAGGCCGGGGCCGGGGGCCTGGTCCAGTCAGGCGAAGAAGCCGCGCAGCTCGTCGAACCGGTCGGGCACCAGGCTGAACCAGGCCCACGTGCCCCGGCGCTCCCGGGTGAGCAGGCCGGCCTCGGTGAGGACCTTGAGGTGATGGCTGACGGTGGGCTGGGACACCTCGACGGCGTCAGTCATGTCGCAGACGCAGGCCTCCGAGCCCGGGCTGTCGCGGATGATGCTCAGCAGCTGGAGCCGGATCGGGTCCGACACCGCCCGCAGCAGGGCGGCCCGCTGCTCCGCCTCGTCCCGCGGCAGCACCGGGGGTCGGCCCGGCGCGGACCTCAGCGCCTGCGGCTGCCGGCTGAGGGTCGGCAGTGCCTCGAGGACCGGCGCGACGGTCGGCGTCGTGGTGGGCATCGCCCCTCCTTCATCGACTAAGCTCTATGTTGACACAGGTCGATCCCTCCGCCACGCTAGGACCTCATCGACAGATGTCGATGTAGGGGCGTTGCCCCGGTCCGCCCGCGTCGCAAAGGTCCTCGCATGAGCCCACGGCCGAGGAGTGTGCTGCGCACCCACGACCACGCTCCGCCGCTCGCAACCCCGCGGCTCTCGACGCTCGACCGTTTCCTCCCCGTCTGGATCGGCGTCGCCATGGTGGCCGGCCTGCTGCTCGGTCGGCTCGTCCCCGGCCTGGGTGAGGCGCTCTCGGCGGTCGAGGTCGACGGGGTCTCGCTCCCGATCGCGCTCGGACTGCTGGTGATGATGTACCCCGTCCTGGCCAAGGTGCGCTACGACCGGCTCGACGCGGTGACCGGCGACAAGCGACTGCTGCTCAGCTCGCTGTTCCTCAACTGGGTGGTCGGTCCGGCCCTGATGTTCGCCCTGGCCTGGACCCTCCTGCCCGACCTGCCGGCCTACCGCACCGGCCTCATCGTCGTCGGGCTCGCGCGCTGCATCGCCATGGTCGTCATCTGGAACGACCTGGCGTGCGGCGACCGGGAGGCGGCAGCCGTGCTCGTGGCCCTCAACTCGCTCTTCCAGGTCGTCGCCTTCGCCGCCCTCGGGTGGTTCTACCTCTCCGTCCTGCCCGGGTGGTTGGGGCTGGCGCAGGCCGGCATCGACGCCTCGCCGAGGGACATCGCGCGCTCGGTGCTGGTCTTCCTCGGCGTCCCGCTCCTGGCCGGCTTCCTCTCGCGTCGCCTGGGCGAGCGCTCGCGCGGCCGGGAGTGGTACGAGGGCACGTTCCTGCCGCGGGTCGGCCCCTGGGCGCTCTACGGCCTGCTGTTCACCATCGTCATCCTCTTCGCGCTGCAGGGGGACGCCATCACCTCGAAGCCGCTCGACGTCGTCCGCATCGCCCTGCCCCTGCTGGTGTACTTCGCCCTCATGTGGGGTGGGGGCTTCGCCCTTGGTGCCGCCGTCGGTCTGGGGTATGCGCGAACGACCACCCTGGCGTTCACGGCGGCCGGCAACAACTTCGAGCTGGCCATCGCCGTGGCCATCGCGACCTTCGGCGCGGCGTCGGGGCAGGCCCTCGCCGGGGTCGTCGGGCCGCTCATCGAGGTGCCCGCCCTGGTCGGCCTGGTCTACGTCAGCCTTGCGCTCCGCCGGCGGTTCCGCCCACCCACCGCCTCCGGAACCACCGTTTCCGACACCACCCCGCATAGCGACTCCGCATGACCGCCACCCCCAGCGTCCTGTTCGTCTGCGTCCACAACGCGGGCCGGTCGCAGATGGCGGCCGGCTACCTGAGCCACCTCTCCGGCGGCGCCGTCGAGGTGCGCTCGGCGGGGTCGCAACCGGCCGCCAGCGTGAACCCCGCCGCGGTGGCGGCCATGGCCGAGGAGGGGATCGACATCATTGCCCAGGTGCCGAAGATCCTCACGACCGACGCCGTCCAGGCCTCCGACGTCGTCGTCACCATGGGCTGCGGTGACACCTGCCCGATCTTCCCCGGCAAGCGCTACGAGGACTGGACCCTCGACGACCCCGCCGGCCAGGGCGTCGACGCGGTGCGGCCGATCCGCGACGAGATCCGCCGCCGCGTCGTCGAACTCCTCGAGGAGCTCTCCGTGCCCGTCTCCGGCCGGACACCGATGATGGAGGCGTGACCACGCGCGCCGCCACGACCATCGCGCCCCTCGCCGCCGCTCACTGGCCCGAGGTCATGCGCATCTACGCCGCCGGCATCGCCACCGGCCACGCGACGTTCGAGGCCCAGCCCCCGGACTGGACGGCCTTCGACGCCGCCAAGCTCCCCGACCATCGGTGGGTGGCCCTCGGTGACGACGGCTCGGTGCTCGGCTGGGTCGCGGTCACCCCGGTCTCCGACCGGTGCGTGTATGCCGGCGTGGTCGAGCACTCGGTCTACGTCGATCCGGCCGCCCAGGGTCGCGGGGTGGGCCGGCATCTCCTGGACGCCCTCGCCGCCAGCACGGAGGCGGCCGGGATCTGGACCATCCAGAGCGGCGTGTTCCCCGAGAACGCCCCCAGCCTCGTCCTGCACCGCGCGGCGGGCTTCCGGGTGGTCGGCACCCGCGAGCGGGTGGGCCGGATGACCCACGGACCGCTGGCCGGGAGCTGGCGCGATGTCGTGCTCCTGGAGCGCCGCAGCAACCTCGCCGGCGCCCTCGAGCCCAGCCCGCTTGACGACGCCCCCACGCCGACGTAGTCTGCGGATGGAACGAAACGGTTTCGTTCCATCCCAGTCGAGAAGGACGGACGCCATGACCCCGGCCGCCACCGCCACGACCACCCGCCCGCGGGTCGAGGGCGACCGCGTCACCGAGATCCACGAGGCCGTCCTCGAGCTGCTCGTCGCCTTCGGCTACGACAAGCTCACCTTCGACCAGGTCGCCGCCCAGGCGCGGGCCGGCAAGGCCACGCTCTACCGGCGCTGGCCCACCAAGGCGGCGCTCGTCGTCGACGCCGTGCAGGCCTCCCTCTGCCCGGACGTCGTCGAGCGCGCCGACACCGGCTCCCTGCGCGGAGACCTCGTCTCGGGCGCTTGCCAGCAGGGTGGTCTGACGTCGGGCCTCCCGGGTCTGCTCGGGGCGGTCATGCCCGCCCTGCACCGCGACGCGGAGCTGATGGGGGAGTTCCGGCGCCGGTTCCTCGAGCCGATGGCGTCGGGGACCCGCGAGGTCTTCGCCCGCGCCCAGCGCCGGGGCGAGATCGGGCCCGGCGCCGACCTCGTCCGCCTCGCCGGCATCCTGCCGGCCCTCTGCCTGCACCGCGCGGTCGTCGAGGGCGCCGACTGCGACCGCAACGACGTCATCGCCATCGTCGACGAGATCGTCCTGCCCGCCTGTCGGGCGACCGTGGCCTGACGCACGTCCCCAGCGCCCGGGCCCACCCGCCAGTACTCCTCAGCGCCCCACTCGCATACCCCTGCCGTCGACGGAGACGGTCCTCCCGCCCCTGTCCACGAAAGGCCCCACCATGTCCGTGATCTCGGACGCCCCCATCGAAGGCGACGTCACCGAAGCCG
>JBDSYO010000215.1:0-3052 GCA_039925625.1 Lapillicoccus sp.
GAAGTGCGACGCCGGGTCGGGGACCTGGATCGTCTGCACTGCCCCGTCGGGCTGCGGCGTGACCGAGGTGGTCGACGTGGAGGTCGACGGCGTTACCGTGGGGGTCTGCGTCGGTACCGCGGGGGTCGTCGTCGTGGTGGGCTGCGGCGTCATCGTGGGGGACGACGTGGCGGTCGTTGTCGGAGTGGGCTGCGGCGGCACCGTGGTGGGCGACGACGCGGCCTCGTCGAGGAGGGGTCGATCGGGGATACCGAACAGGTCGGCCGCCGTGACGTACGCGTCGTTCCTGGTGTTGACGTAGTCCGCGACGGCGCCCAGTCCGACGACGGCGGCGAGCGCGACGAGCACCCTGCTCAGCACCCGGTGGTGGCGCCCGGTCATCAGCCCCAGGACGAGCAAGAACAGGGCGATCGCGCTGATGACCAGGACCGGCCCCGGTCCGACCAACAGCACCCTGGCGAGGAACGCGTCCACGCCTGCCCCCTTCGGCTCTCCGGCGCGGCGTCACGGGGGCCCTGGATGCGCCCCGCGCGGTGCCACCCGACCCGTTCGACACGGTACCGGCCGAGGTCACCGGCTCCGTGACTCGACGCGGTGTGTCCGGTGACCTGCCGGGTGGGTATGCCGCTACGGGCCGGCCAGCGCCTGCCGTGCGGATGCCACCAGCTGGACGAGTCCCCCGCCGTCCTGAGGCAGCGCTGACGCCGGCCACCAGCGCACGTCCAGCGACTCGCCGCTCACCGTCGGCAGGGTGCCGTCTGGGGCGGTGGCGGCATACCGGATGTCGAGGTGTTCGGCGCATCGCCCGAAGTCCCCGACGAGCCGGTGTCGGTCGAGGTGCACCGGGGTGAGGCTGACCCGCAGCTCGTCGATCCCCGACTCCTCCCGTGCCTCGCGCTCGGCGGCGGCGCGGACGCCCCGGTCGGCCGGCTCGAGGTGGCCGCCGAACTGGAACCACTGGCGCGCCCGGCGGTGATGGGTCAGCAGGACGTGCTCGAGCGACGCGTCGAGCACAAGGCACGACGCGGTCAGGTGCGCCGGCGGACCGGACTTCCAGACGGCGTCCGGATGCGCGGCCAGGTGGCTGATCAGGTCGAGACGGGTCCGCTCCTGCTGGGGGTCGCTCGGCTGGTATGCCGTCAGCACCCGGACCGCGTCGGCCTGTAGCAGGCTGGGCGGGTCAGCCACCCGCGTCCCGGGGTCCGTCCTGCGGCCCCTCGTCACCGCGCAGCAGGGCGTCGAGGGCCGAGTCGACGTCATCGCTGCCGCCGGCGGCCTTGCGCTTCTCGACGTAGCCCAGGGGGTCGTCGAGGTCGGCTCCCGTCGGCGCGATGTCGGGGTGCTCCCAGGGGGCGTCGCGGAACTCCACGCCACCGGCGCTCTCCAGCGCCGCCCACAGGTTGGCGGCGTCCTTGAGCCGGCGTGGGCGCAGCTCGAGCCCCACCAGGCCACTGAACGTCTTCTGGGCCGGGCCACCCACGCGGCGGCGCCGGACCGCCTCGCCGAGCGCGTCCGCGTGCGGCAGCTTGCCGGCCGTGGCCTGCTCGGTGACCCGGTCGACCCAGCCCTCGACGAGCGCCAAGGACGCCTCGAGCCGGGCGAGCGCCGCGCGCTGGGCCGGGGTGGGCGTGGGCGAGAACAGCTTGTTCTGCAGCGACTCCTGGATCGCCGCGGGGTTCTGCAGGTCCATCGAGCGCACCTGCTCCTCGATGGCGTCGGTGTCGATGGTGATGTTGCGCGCGTAGTCACGGACCGCGGCCTCCAGCTGCGGGCCGAGCCAGGGCACCTGGGCGAACAGCCGCGCCCGGGCCGCCTCGCGGACGGCGAGGTAGAGCCGCACCTCCCCGGCGTCGACCTCCAGGCCCTGGGTGAAGGCCGCGATGTTGGCCGGCAGAAGGGCGACGTCCTCCGTCGTCAGCAGGGGCAGGCCCACCTCGGTGGCGCTGAGCAGGTCGTTCGCGAGCGCGCCGACACCGTGCCCGAGCTGCGCGGAGAACATGCTCCCCGCGAGCTGCCGCAACGCCGGCTGCAGCTGACCGAGCAGCTGGCCCAGGTCGAGGCCGGGGATCTGTGGCAGGCCCTCGAGGCCGGTGAGGCCCTCGAGACCTCCCTCGGAGGTCAGCTGCTCGAGCTGGCCGTCGAGGGCAGCCGTCATCGCCGCCGCCACGCCGTCGGCGACGGGTTCGACGAGACGGTGCCAGGTGGGCATCGTCGCCTCGACCCACTCGGCGCGGCTCCACGCCAGCCCGGTGCCCGCCGGCGCGCTCAGCGAGGTGACGGGGTCGATCCACAGCTGCGCCACGCGGACGGCCTCGTCGACCTCGCGCTGCTGCGCGGCCGTCACGGTGGGGTCCTTGTCGCCGGCCACCGTCTTGCGCGCGACGTCGGTCGACATCGTCATCCGGTCCTGCGGCGTCTGGGCCCCGAAGAACTGTTGCATCTGGTTCTGCAGCAGCCCCATCGCCCCGGAGTCGCGGGGGTCGATCCCCATCTGCTTCCACATCTGCTCGATCGCCTCGCCGGCGCCGCCCAGACCCCCCGCGCCGCCCAGCTGGCGCATCAGGGCGTCGAGGTCGGGCATCCCGCCCGACCCGCCCAGCTGGCGGACCAGCTCGCCGAGGTCGGGCATGCCGCTCCCACCGGCCCCCGGACGCCCCCCGCCCATCAGCTGCTGCAGCATCGCCCCCAGCTCGCCGAAGTCGTTGGGGTCATCGTCGTCGTCCTGGCGCCGGTCCTGGGGACCGGGCGACCCGCCACCGGAGAAGCCCATCCGTGGGCGGTCCGTCGGTGCATCGGTCGGACCGCTGGACGCGGGATGGTCCACGGCCCCGGACCACCCGTCGCCGGGCTCGGTCGGCTCGCCGGACCGGTCGGCGGATGGGGGGTCGGCGGAGGACGGTATGCCGGTGCTCTCGTCGGGCTGGTCGGCCTCGTCACCGTGGTCGGGTCGCTCGGCCATGGGGGTGCTCCTTCGTCGGCCCGCTCGGGCCGTCCTGCTGAAAGGATGGACCACCAGACAACCACGAGGAGCACCCCCTGAGTTCCCTCGCAC
>JBDSYO010000216.1:0-13824 GCA_039925625.1 Lapillicoccus sp.
ACTGGTACATCCGCCAGATGCTCGGCTCGGCCAACATCTCGGGCAGCAAGACCATGCACCTGATGACCGGCAACCTCTCACACCAGATCGAGCACCACCTCTTCCCCGACCTGCCGTCCAACCGGTACGCCGAGGTCGCCGTGCAGGTGCGCGAGATCTGCGAGCGCTACGGCCTGCCCTACACGACCGGGCCGCTGTGGAAGCAGGTCGGCTCCACGTGGGGCAAGATCTTCCGCCTCGCCCTGCCGGACCGGAAGCCCGGCCACTCTGCCTGAGTTCGTTAGCCTCTCGGGGTGAGCCCCGCCCCGTTCGAGCGTGACCCGGCCCGCATGCCGGAGCGTGTGGCCGCGGTGTCGGCGGCGCTCGCTCAGTGGCGTCGGCAGCTGACGGCGGTCGGTGGTCCCAACACCCTGCTGTGGTCCGTGGAGCCGTCCGAGGCCGCCCTCGACCTCACCACGGCGCATCCGGGTGGGGTCTCCATGCTCCTCGCGGGGCGCCCGACCCGGCTCTCCGACCTGGTCCGTGAACGCGCGGCCTTCGCCGAGGCGCGCGTCCGCTCCGCCGAGATCCGCGCGCGGTCGGTGGAGCTGCACGCCCAGCGGGGCCTGCACACCCAGTTCCTCGTCGCCGGGCTCGCCACGTGGGACCACCCCGGCGCCGCCAGCGCACCCTTGGCTCCGGTGCTGCTGAGGGCCTGCAGCCTGCGACCCACCGACGTGCAGGCGAGCGACTACGACGTGGTGCTCGCCGACGAGGTCGAGGTCAACCCGGTGCTCGCGCAGTACCTGCGTAGCGCCGCTCACCTCGACATCGACACCGTCTCCCTCGCCGAGATGTCCCTCATCGGGCAGGGGCTCACGCGCGGGTTCGACCCCTACCCCGTGTATGCCGCCCTGGCGCGCCTCTGCGCGGGGCTGCCCGGCTTCACGGTCACCCCGCGAGTGCTCGTCGGCACCTACCCGCACGGGAAGCTGGCCATGGTCAGCGACCTCGCCGACCTGGCGCGGCCCGAGCACACGGACCGGCTCGCCGGGCATACCGTGCTCGCCGCGCTGTCGGAGGCAGGGGAGGCCGGCGAGGCCGGGGAGGCCGGGGAGGCCGGCGATGCCGGCGAGGCTGGAAAGGCCGGGGCACCGCCGACCCGGCCGACCGCCGAGGTCGTCGAGGCTCCCGCGGACGTCGACCCGGACCCCGACCCGACGGGGGAGCGGCTGGTCCTGGACGCCGACGCGGCCCAGGGGAGTGTCGTCGAGGCGGTCCTGCGCGGCCGCGATGTCGTCGTGCACGCGCCGCCCGGCACGGGGACGACCCAGACCGTCGCCAACCTCGTCGCCGCCCTCGGGGGTCAGGGCAGCACCGTCCTGCTGCTGTCGGAGCACCGATCGGAGATCGAGGACGTGCGCGACCGCCTGGCCGGCGTGGGGCTGGGCGGGTTGCTGTTCGACGCCGCCGACACGCTCGTCGACCACCGCGAGACGCTGCGCCGGGCCGCCGCGCTGCTCGACCCGACGCCCGACGCCGGGTCCGAGGCGGACGACCGGGGTCGCGACCGCGGCATCGGCCGGGTCGCGGTCGACGACCGGCTCCGGTCCGAGCGCGACACCCTGCGTGACCACGTCGCGGCGCTGCACGAGGTGCGGGTGCCGTGGGGCGTGACCATGCACGAGGCCCAGTGCGCCATCGCCGAGCTGGGCGCCCGCACCCCGCCCCCGGCGTCGCGGGTGCGGATCCGCGGGGCGGCGCTCGCCCGGCTGTCGAGGCAGCGGCTCGACGAGATGTCGACCGAGCTGACCGGTGCAGCCGACCGCGGGGCCTGGGCCGCCGACGAGGCGGGCGACCCCTGGTACGGCGCCCGGATCTCCACGCCGCAGGACGCCGCGCGCGCGCAGGAGATCGTCGACCGCCTCGCGGGCGGCGAGTTCGACGCGCAGGCCGCTTTGCTCGACGAGATCCTCGCCGAGTCGTCGCTGCCGCCGGCCCGCACCGTCGACGACTGGCGTACGGCCCTCGCGACGATGAGCGGCGTGCGCGACACCCTCGAGGTGTTCCGCCCGGAGATCTTCGACATCCCGCTCGACGAGCACGTCGCCGCTACGGGGTCCCGCGAGTACCGGACGCAGCACGGCATCGAGCTCAGTGCGTGGAACCGGTCACGGGTGCGCCGGCTGGCCACCCGGCTGCTGCGGCCGGGCCGGCCGCCGCAGGACCTGCACGCCGAGCTGATCCGGGCTCGCACGGAGCGCACGGCCTGGCACGCGCTCGTGGGCGCGGGCGGGCGCCCGGAGATCTCCCCCCGGCTCGACGAGGCGCAGGAGACCTACGACCGGCTGGACGCCGACCTGACGTGGCTCGGTGAGCGGCTCGCCCCGACCGTTGCGGGCGAGGACCTGCACCGCACCCCGGTCGCCGGCCTGCGCGAGCGGCTGGCCGCCCTCGCGGGGCGACCCGAGCGGCTGGCCGTGCTGCCCCAGGTCGTCCCCGTCATCGACGAGCTCAGGGCCGCGGGGATGGGCGAGGTCGTCGACGACTTCGCCGACCGGGGGGTCCGCGCGCAAGAGGTCACTCCGGAGCTCGCGCATCTGTGGTGGGTGTCGATCGCGCAGCACGTCGCCGACTCCGACCGCCGCTACGGCCACCACGACGGCACCGGGCTGCGCCAGGCCGCCCACGACTTCGCCCACGCCGACCGCGACCATCTGCGGGTCACGGCGGAGCGGGTCAGCCGTGAGGTGGCCTTCCGGCGCGAGGAGGCGGCGCGGTCGAGCCGGCACCATGTCACGACCCTGCGGGGCGAGGCTGAGAAGCGGGGCCGCCCCAGCGCCCTACGCCCCGTCTTCGAGGCGTCTCACGACCTGCTCCTCGGCCTCGCCCCCTGCTGGGCCATGAGCCCCCTGCTCGTCGGCGAGACGCTGCCGCCGGGGTCGTGGTTCGACGTCGTCGTCGTCGTGGGCGCGGGGTCGACCACTACGGCGACTGTGGTGAGCGGGTTGTCCCGGGGCCGCCAGGTGGTCGTTCTCGGCGACCCGCACGTGGGCGGCCCGCGCCCGTTCGCCGTCGGGACGGGCACCAGCGTCGCCGACGGCGAGCCTGTGGAGCAGTCGCTGCTCGACGACCTGGCCGGGCTGCTCCCCGTCCACCGTCTGGGGTGGGCGCACGCCTACGCCGACGAACGGCTCGTCGCCCTCGCAAGCCGGTCGGCGTATGCCGGTGCGCTCACGACGATCCCGCACCCGGTGCTTGCGGCGCCGCTGTCCCTCGAGCTCGTGGACGGCCGCGCGGCGGTGGAGCCCGGGCACGAGTCCACCATCGACAGCACCGACGCCGAGGTGCACCGGGTCGTGGACCTCGTCCTGCAGCACGCGCGTACCTGCCCGCACGAGACGCTCGCGGTCGTCACCCTGACCGAGCGGCACGCCGAGCGGATCCGGTCGGCGCTCGCCGAGACCGTGTCCGGGCTGGAGGCGCCGGCCGACGAGGAGGCGTTGCGGTTCCTCGAGATCGAGAACCGCCGTCCCGTGCAGGTGGTCGCCATGGGCTCGGCCGTGGGGCTGGCCCGCGACGCCGTGATCCTGGCCGTCGGGTACGGACGGACGACCTACGGCCGGGTGCTCTACCGGTTCCCCGCCCTCTCGGCGCCGGGCGCCGACCGCTCCCTGGCCACGGCGTTGACGGCAGCCCGGCGGCGGCTCACAGTCGTGTCGTCCATCGCGCCCGATGACCTCGACCCGGAACGCCTGCGCGACGGCGGTCTGGTCCTGCGCGACCTGCTGCTCCTGGCGGCACCGCAGGCCCCCGAGTCTGGGCAGCCCGATGGGGCGGCGGCCGCAGGACCACCCGACCCGCTGCTCACCGACCTGGGTATGCGGCTGCGGCGCGAGGGGCTCTTCGTCGCCGAGCGCTACGGCATCGGCCCGCGCACGGTGGACCTCGCCGTCACGGACCGGCACGCCTCGGGGCGCTGGCTCGTCGCCGTCGAGGGCGACGGACCGGCGTACGCCGCGTGGCCCGGTACCCGCGAGCGGGACCGGCTGTGGCCGCAGGAGCTCGAACGCCGTGGCTGGACCCACCTGCGCATCTGGAGCACCGACCTCTACCGCGACCCGGTCCGCGAGGTGGCGCGGGTCATCGCCGTGGTCCGTGAGGCGGCGCATACGGCGGCAGAACCCGAAGCGGAGCCGCAGGAGCCGACCTCGGAGCGGCGCCGAGGGCCCCGGCGAGCGAGCTCAGGCCCGACCGGCCCGGTTGACGGGTCGGCGCCCGCGGCGCCCGTCATCGACCCCACCCCCGACGACACCGACGCGGGCTGGGGCGAGCCCGGTGACGGCGACCAGCACGAACGGTGGCTCCAGGAACAACGCCCGCCACACTGGGACTGACCGCACGCCCACCCAGGCTGGCTGGCCGGGACGACACCCACTCCGGCCGACGGGCTGCGGGCACGGTGGTGGTCACGCCCCGGGTACGGAAAGACGTGAGCGCGCCGTCACGAACGTGCTCGCGCCTGACCGACCCTCACGCTCCGCGAACGGGCGTGGTCCGTGGGCGCGCTCAGTCGGTCGTGCGGGCGGGCGGGGTGACCGGCGGGATGCCCGTGCCGCCCTCGCCGGGGGGGCCCGTCACGGTCGTGCTCGAGCCACCGAGCAAGTCGCGGATCTGCGCGAGCAGGAGGACCTCCTCCGACGGGGCCTCGGGCTCCGGCTCCACACCCTGCTTGCGCATCGCGGCCAGCCGGTTCATCGGCGTGATGATGACGAAGTAGACCGCGGCGGCGACGAAGATGAAGTTGAGGATGGCCTGGAGGACGGCGCCGATGGAGAAGTTGGCGCCGTTGATCGCGAAGTTGCCGACGCCGCTGATGTCCGGCTGGCCGAAGATCGCGGCGATGAGCGGGTTGATGATGTTGTCGACCAGCGCCTTGACGATGGCGGCGAAGGCAGCACCGATGACGACCGCGACAGCGAGGTCGACGACATTGCCTCGGCTGAGGAAGTCTTTGAATCCCTTGAGCACGGTGGTTCCTTCCGGTCCGTGGAGCCTGAGCACAGCAGTCGCAGGCGCTGTCGAGGGTAGCCGCCCCATGTGTCGCCCAGATGACACCGCCCTGGCGTCAGCGGTGCACGGCGATAACGAAGCCGGTCGACGTCGGGGCTCCTACGGCGGCGGCGTACGCCTTGGCCTCGGCGGGAGTCAGGGCCAGGAGCAGGTGAGCCCCGGCGGAGCCGGGAGCGCCGATCCCACTGGCGGAGGCGAGGTCGGTGGAAAGTACGGGCGCGGAGGCGGCCACCGTCTCTCCTGAGCCGGCGACGAGCACAGAGACAAGATCGGCCGGATGCAGGGTGGCGGCCAGACCGGTGTCTCCGACCGGCACGCTGACGGCCACCGAGCCGGTGGCGAGCCCGGTGAGCGACCCGGCGCCACGGAACCGGGCCGGCGTGAGCACCTCGCCGGCTGTCACCGGACCGCTCAGGACCCGGCCGACGGCCGGATCGGCAGAGCTCAGCGCGCCGGACGGTCGGTAGGCCTCGGGGCGCCGGTCGACGCGGACGTCGGCCGCGGAGACGGTCTCGCCCAGCCCGACGTCGCGCGTCGCGACGAGGACCGGCACCCCGGGGTCCGTCGCCTTCGGCAGCACGGCCGACGCGACGAGCCACAGCGCGGTCCCGGCCAGGAGGGCGCTGATGACGCGGGCGGCGATAGTGCGCCGCCACCGCCCGCGCCGCGAGAGGGGCCGGCGCGCCGGGCGGACGGCATGCTGCAGCGGGCCACCGAGGCCACCGAGGCCGCCGAGGCCCGCGCGGCCACCGCGGCCACCGAGGCCCGCGCGGCCCGGCCGGCCGACGCGGGTCATGTCGGCAGGTCGAACGGGAGCGTCAGCCCGTCGAGCGCTCGCCTGCAGCCGCAGCTGGCGGTGGCGTCGGGCTCGCTCACGGGCATGGCGGCGACGGTGCTCTCCAGGACCGACTTGAGCCGGCCCACGTTCTGCGCGAAGACCTGCAGCACCTCCTCGTGGGTCACGCCCGACTCGCCGTCGACACCGGCATCGAGGTCGGTGACCAGGGCGATCGTCGTGAAGCACAGGGCCAGCTCTCTGGCGATCGCCGCCTCGGGCATACCGGTCATGCCGACGACGGTCCACCCGGCCTGCTGGTGCCACAGGCTCTCGGCGCGCGAGGAGAAGCGCGGGCCGTTGACCACGACGAGAGTGCCTCTGTCCTCGACCGTGAGACCCGACTCGCGCGCGACCCGGGAGACGACGGCCCGTCCGCGGGGGCAGTACGGCTCGGCGAACCCCACGTGCACGACGGTGCCGACCTCGTCGTAGACCGTGTGGGGACGGCCCCACGTGCGGTCGACCACCTGGTCGGGGACCACTACCGTGCCCGGGCCGAGCTCGCGGCGCAGTGAGCCCACCGCGCACGGGGCGAGCACCTGCCGCACGCCGAGCGAGCGCAGGGCCCAGAGGTTGGCCCGGTAGGGGACGCGGTGCGGCGGGAAGCGGTGGTCCTCGCCGTGACGCGCGACGAACGCCACGCGCCGCCCGTGCAGCTCGCCGACGACGAGGTCGCCGCTCGGGTCACCGAACGGCGTGCTCACCCGGACCCGCTCGGCGTCAGTGAGGAACGCGTAGAACCCCGACCCGCCGATGACGCCGATGTCGGCCCGGGGCTGCTCGTGTGTGGTCATGGCGCCGACCCTATGCAGCAGGCCGACCTTCGGGGACTCCGCGGGGGGCCGGTTGTGGACGGCGGGACCAGACGGTCAAGGGCTGGGGACGACCGACCGGGAGGGGACCGGCCCGGGCCCCTCCCGGATGCACCGAGCTCAAAGGTCCCCGGGTTCCATCCCAACCCGACTCGGAAACCGGCGAACATCTGAGTTCGGTCGGGAAACTAGCGCTGGGCCCCGTATGCCCGGGGGAGCCGCGTCAGCGAGCGGTGGCCTTCGCGGTGCTCGTCGAGCCGGAGGACGACCCGGAGGAGCCCGACGACGCGGCCGGAGCCGGGGCCTTCTTCTCGGGGCTCTTGGCGGCGGACTTGTCCGAGCCCTTGTCCGAGCCCTTGTCCGAGCCCTTGTCGCTCTTGTCCGAGCCCTTCTCGGCGGCCTTGTCGGCCTTCTCGGAGCCCTTGTCCGATCCCTTCTCAGAGCCCTTGGACCCGTTGGGGGCGGCCGCGCGGGAGTCGTTGCGGTAGAACCCGGAACCCTTGAAGCTCACGCCGATCGAGGTGTAGACCTTGCGCAGCCGCCCCTCGCACTCGGGGCAGGTGGTCAGGGCGTCGTCGCTGAACTTCTGCACCGCGTCGAACGCGTGGCCGCATTCGGTGCAGGCGTACGCATACGTCGGCACGAAGGTCTCCTCGTGGATCGGGGGTGGTGCGCCCTGGTCTCGGACTCAGACAGGCGCGCGCAGTCTACGGGGGAACGACGCCGACCCCGAATCCCTTCCCGTCACGCCCAGCCGGCGAGGCGTCCGCCGGAGTCCACGGCCTTGATCCGCTGCTCCGCCCTCTGGCGCACGGCCTGCGTGCTCACGACGAGCAGCTGGTCGTGGTGCTTCAGCACCGTGCGGCCGTCGGGGACGAAGCCCTTGCCGTCGCGGACCACGAGCGTGACGTTGGCGCCGGGCGGCAGCCGCAGCTCGAACACCTCCACCCCGTGCAGACGCGAGCTGTCCCCGATCGTCACCTGGATCACCTCGGCGCCCATCGCCTCCAGCGGCGTCGTCTCGAGGTCGAGGTCGACCTGCTGCACGGACTCGGTCAGCCCGAGCCGGCGCGCGACCCAGGGCAGGGTCGGCGCCTGGATGAGGGTGAAGATGACGACGAGCACGAAGACGAGGTCGAAGATCCACTCGGCCCCCGCGGTGCCGGCCGTGGCCGGCACGGTCGCGAGGACGACGGGGACGGCGCCGCGCAGCCCCGCCCACGACAGGAACGCCTGGTCGCGCAGCGGGATCCGGAACGGCGTCAGCGCCACGAGCACCGACAGCGGCCGGGCCACGAGCAGCAGCACCAGCCCGATCACGATCGCGGGCACGACGCGTTCGAGGAGCCGGTCGGGCGACGCCAGCAGCCCGAGGAGCACGAACAGGCCGATCTGAGCGATCGTGCCGAGCGCGGAGGCGAAGCCGTGCACCGCCGCCCGGTGCGGCAGCCGCACGTTGCCGAGCACGAGCGCTGACAGGTAAGCCGCGATGAACCCGGACGTATGCGCCGTGGCCGCGACCGCGTACGCGAGCACCGTCAGGGCGATCACCCCGATCGAGAACAGCGCCGACGACGCCCCGGCGACCCGGCGCAGCAGCCAGCCGCCGGCCCAGCCCACGCCGAGCCCGATGGCCGACCCGCCGACCAGCTCGGCCACGGCGAGCACGAGGAGCAGCCACCACGGGTGCTGCTCGGCGTCGGGGACGGTCGCGCTCGCCAGCGCCACGACGAGGATGACGACGGGGGCGTCGTTGAAGCCGGACTCCGCCTCCAGCATCCCGGCGAGGCGCCGGGGCAGGGGCACGGTGCGCAGCACCGAGAAGACCGCCGCTGCGTCGGTCGAGCTGAGGATCGCCCCGATGAGCAGCGCCACCGTCCAGTCCAGCTGCAGGACGAAGCGCGCCGCCACGGCGACCACGGCCACGGAGACGACGACTCCGACCGTGGACAGCACGGCGGCAGGGGCGACCGCCGACCGGATGCTGGAGTACTTCGTCGTGAGCCCGCCCTCGGCGAGGATCAGCACGAGCGCCGCATACCCCAGCACCTGCGTGAGCTCTTCGGAGTCGAAGGTGATGCCCAGCCCGGACTCACCGAGGGCGAGCCCGATGGCGAGGAAGACGAGCAGCGACGGCAGCCCGGACCGCACCGACAGGCGCACGGCGGCCACGGCGACGAGGAGCACGGCGGAGCCGATGAGGAGGGAGAGCGTGAGGTCGCCCAGCAGGTACTCGGTGGGGAGCACGCCGAGCCGGGTCATCGCACCCCTCCTGCCTGGTTTCGATCGCATCACCGTCAGCAGGGCGGGGCGTCGCCTGGCCCGAGGTGCCGCTGGGGTGTCCTAGTCTCGCAGGGTGGGGCGAGCCAGGGTCGTGAGGCGGGTCGGTTTGGGACTCCTGCTTCTCGTCACGCTCCTGGTCGTGGCGGTGGCGGTCGTCGCGACCGGTCTGGTGCGGCAGTCCTGGCCCCAGACGACCGGTGAGATCCGCCTCAACGGGCTCGGCGGCCGGGTCGAGGTGATCCGTGACGCGCGCGGCATCCCGCAGATCTACGCGGACTCGCCCGACGACCTGTTCCGCGCCCAGGGCTTCGTGGCCGCGCAGGACCGGTTCTTCGAGATGGACTTCCGGCGCCACGTCACGGCCGGCCGGCTGTCGGAGCTCGTCGGGTCGGGCGGGCTCGAGACCGACAAGGTCGTGCGCACCCTCGGCTGGCGCGCGACCGCGGAGAAGGAGCTGGGCCTGCTCGCCCCGACGACGCGGGCCTACCTCAACGCCTACGCCGACGGCGTCAACGACTACATCGGCCGCGCCTCGACCCCGAGCGACATGGGGCTGGAGTATGCCGTCCTGGCCCGCCAGGTGCCGGGCTACACGGTCGAGAAGTGGAGCGCGGTCGACTCCCTCGCCTGGCTCAAGGCCATGGGCTGGGACCTCATCAGCAACTACGGCGACGAGCTGACCCGCGCCCGGCTGGGCACGATCATGTCGCCCGACCGCCTCGCCATCCTCTACCCCGACTACGCCGTCGCGGCCCACCCGCCGATCCTGTCCGGTGACGAGTGGACCCCCGGCTCGGCGCCCGCGGCGTCGGCGGTGCCCCCGGCCCTGGCCACAGCCCCGCCGGCCGCTGCCACCCCGCCAGCCGACGTCGCCCCGCCCGCTCCCGCCACCCCGACGGCCGGCACGACGGCGGCGCTGTTCGCGGGCGTCCAGCAGGCCCTGGAGAACGTGCCGGCCCTCCTCGGCCGCGGCGACGACATCGGGTCGAACGCCTGGGTCGTCGCGGGCTCGAAGTCGACGACCGGCAAGCCGTTGCTGGCCAACGACCCGCACCTTGCGACCTCCGTCCCCGGCATCTGGTACCAGACCGGGCTGCACTGCCGCGCCGTGACATCGGCCTGCCCGTTCGACGTCTCCGGCTTCACCTTCTCCGGCATGCCGGGGGTCGTCATCGGGCACAACGACTCCATCGCCTGGGGCTTCACCAACCTCGCCCCCGACGTCTCCGACTTCTACCTCGAGAAGGTGACCGACGGCACCTACCTGCGCGACGGGCAGCAGGCGCCGCTCGAGGTCTCGACCGAGACGATCAAGGTGGCCGGCGGCAACGACGTCAAGCTGACGGTGCGCAAGACCGTGCACGGGCCGATCGTCTCCGACGTCCTCGACTCCGTGGGCCGCGTGGGCCGCAACGCCCTGGTGCGGCTGGTGCCCCAGCAGGACACGTATGCCGTGTCGCTCGCCTGGACGGGGCTGGTGCCCAACACCACCGCCGACTCGATCTTCGCCCTCAACACCGCGAAGGACTTCACGCAGTTCCGCGCCGCCGCAGCCAAGTTCGCGGTGCCCGCGCAGAACCTCGTCTACGCCGACACGGCGGGCCACATCGGCTACCAGGCGCCGGGGATGATCCCGATCCGCTCCACATCGGTGCCGAACACGCCCCCCGGCTACTGGCCGGCACCCGGGTGGGACAGCCAGTACGACTGGAAGGGCTTCGTCCCCTTCGAGCAGCTGCCCTGGACCTACGACCCGCCCGAGGGGATGGTCGTCACCGCCAACAACCAGGTGACGGCCGCGACGGGCCCGACGGTGCCCTACCTCACCACCGACTGGGACTACGGGTGGCGCAGCTCGCGCATCGAGACGCTCTTGAAGCAGACCGACAAGGTCTCACCGGAGCGGATGTCGCAGATCCAGAACGACACCTACAACTCGTTCGCGCCCACGCTCGTCCAGGCGCTGCTGCAGATCGACCTCTCCGGCGACGAGTTCACGCAGCAGGCCCAGCAGCTGCTCGGCGACTGGGACTTCACCCAGCCGGCCGAGAAGGGCAAGGCCGCCGTGCGCGCGTCGTACTACAACGCCGTGTGGATGCGGGTCGTCGAGTACACCTTCAACGACGAGCTGCCCCAGGACCTCCAGGCCGACGGCGGCGGTCGCTACATGGCGGCGATGATCACCCTGCTCAAGGACCCGACGAACGGGTGGTGGGACGACCGGCGGACACCTGGTCTCGTGGAGTCGCGCGACGAGATCCTGCGCAAGGCGCTGGTGCAGGCCCGGCTCGACCTGGCCAAGCACCTCGGCAAGGACCCGGTGACCTGGACCTGGGGCGAGCTGCACACCCTGACCATCAAGAACCAGGTGCTCGGCGGCGACAGCGTGCCGCAGCTGGTCCAGAAGCTGTTCAACCGCGGGCCGATCCCCCTCGGCGGCGGCCCGTCGATCGTCAACGCCAACGGCTGGAACGCGGCGTCCGGCACCTTCGAGGTGTCCCGGGGTCCGTCGATGCGGATGGTCGTCGACCTCGGCAACCTCGACGCCAGCACCTGGGTCAACCAGACGGGGGCGAGCGGTCACCCCTACTCCGCGCACTACACCGACCAGCTCGACGCGTGGGCCGGCTCCGAGACGTTCCCCTGGCCGTCGAGCCGGGGCGCCGTGGACAAGGCGACGTCGGAGACGCTGCTGCTCACCCCCCGCGACTCAGGCTGACCCACCCGCGGCCGGGCGTGACGACGGCGTCGACGCCTACGTCGTGCGCGTCGACCGGCACCGTGCCGGCAGGGAGCAGCTCGTCGTCGTGGAGCATCGCGACCACCAGCGCGCCGGCGGCCCGGCGCGGGAGCGCCCGGTCGTACGAGCCGCCGCCCTGCCCCAGGCGGTGGCCGGCGAGGTCGACTGCCAGGGCGGGGACCACGACGACGGCCACGCTCGCCACGGTCTCGACGCCGAGGGCCATGCCGTCCGGGGCGCCCGCCGCGCGCCAGTCGAGGTCGCGGTCCGGGAGCGTGACGGGCACGACGACGTCGTATCCCAGCGCAGTCAACCGGTCGACGAGCACGTCGGTGGGCGGCTCCGTGCGCCGGGCCTCGTAGGCGGCCACGCGGCATACCCCGGGTCCGACGTGGCGCCGGAGCCCGGCGACGAGAGCGTCGGCGAGGAGCGCGGCCTGGGCATGCCGCTCGCCCGGCGGCGCCGCATCGGCCCGGGCGCGGCGGCGCTCGCGCACCTCCCGGCGCAGGTCGGCCTTGGCCGTGGACGTCGCCTCGGCGGTCACGCGGCTCATCGTAGGGTGGCCGCATGACGGCGGAGGGGCTGGCAGAGGCACGACGTCGCATGACCGACCACGGTGAGCACGAGCGCTCGGTGCGGGCCTTCGAGCGCAGCTACGCCGAGCTGGAGCAGGTGCTCGAGACCGGGTCCGGGGGCACCGTCGCAGAGTCGAGCATCGACCCTCTGACCGACGTGCCCTCGCTCGAGGACTACCGGCCGGACGACGCGGCGATGACGTCCGCGCTGCGTCAGGTCGCCATGGTCAAGCTCAACGGGGGGCTGGGCACGTCGATGGGCATCACCGGCCCGAAGTCGGCGCTGGTCGTCAAGGACGGCCTCACCTTCCTCGACGTCATCGCCGGCCAGACCCTCGCCCTGCGGAAGCACCACGGCATCGAGCTGCCGCTCGTGCTCATGAACTCGTTCCGCACCCGCGACGCGTCGCTCGGCCTGCTCGAGCGTTATCCCGACCTCCCCGTCGACGGGCTGCCGCTCGACTTCCTCCAGAGCGCGGAGCCGAAGCTGCGGGCCGACGACCTCGCGCCCGTCGACTGGCCGGCCGACCCCGAGCTGGAGTGGTGCCCGCCCGGGCACGGCGACGTCTATCTCGCCCTGTCCAACAGCGGCCTGTTGAATGCTCTGCTGGACAAGGGCTTTCGCTACGTCTTCCTCTCGAACGCCGACAACCTCGGCGCGACCTGCGACCCCCGCATCGGGGCGTGGATGGTCGAGCACGACGTGCCCTACCTCGCCGAGGTGTGCGACCGCACGGTCAACGACCGCAAGGGCGGCCATCTCGCCGTGCGCAGGAGCGACGGCCGGCTGGTGCTGCGCGACAGCGCCATGGTGGCGCCCGGCGACGAGGAGCACTTCCAGGACACCAGCCGCCACACGACGTTCCATGCCAACAACCTGTGGGTCGACCTCATCGTGGTCGACCGGCTGCTGCGCGAGGGCGACGGCCGTGGTGAGGCGGGGATCGGCCTGCCCATCATCGTCAACCGCAAGACGGTCGACCCGTCCGACTCCTCCTCCACCGAGGTCATCCAGATCGAGACGGCCATGGGCGCGGCGATCGAGCGCATCGAGGGGGCCCGTGCGATCCACGTGCCCCGTTCGCGCTTCCGCCCCGTCAAGACGACCAACGAGCTGCTCCTCGTGCGTTCCGACATCTTCGAGCTCGACGACGACTCGATGGTGGTCTCCACGATCGACCACGCCGATCCCTACGTCGACCTCGACGGGAAGCACTACAAGCTCGTGCCCGACTTCGAGACGCGGTTCCCGAAGGGGGTGCCGTCGATGCGTGAGGCCGGCTCGCTGCGGGTCCGCGGTGACGTGACGTTCGGCGCCGACGTGGTCTGCGTCGGTGACGTCACGGTCGACGCGGCCGACGGCGGGTCGGTGCCGGACGGCACGACGTTGCGCCCGGCGGGCTGAGATGCGCACCCTCGAGGAGCACCGGGATGCCGTCCTGGCGGCGGTGTCCCCGCTGCCGCTCGTCCGCCTCCCGATCGCCGAGTGCCTCGGTCTCGTGCTCGGCGAGGACGTGCGCTCCA
>JBDSYO010000217.1:0-2818 GCA_039925625.1 Lapillicoccus sp.
GGCGGGTCGGGCAGCGCGACCTGCACCCGCTGCACGGTGCGCTCGGCGACGAGCAACCCGCGGCCGGGTGGTGGCGCGGTCCGGCCGTCGCGCGGTCCGACGGCCAGCCCGAGGACACGGGTGCCCGGCCGAGGGTGGAGCAGCAGCCCGGTCTCGGCGCGGGCCAGGTCGGTGACCAGGGAGCTCTCGTGCCGCTCGACCACGAGGGGTGTCGTGGCCGCCGCGACGAACCCCAGGTCGTCGTCGACGAGGCGGGCGATCTCCTGGACCATCGGTCCCAGGGTGGCCGGGCGCCCGGTCTTCGGGCCATCCGTGGTGATTCTCTCGGCGTCGTCCACGAGCACCGCGAGAGCGGGATCGGCGCGCCGGGCGGCCACCAGCCGGTCGAGGTCGTCGTCGGCGCCGTCGAGGGCGAGCAGCCGCGGGTGATGGGCGACGAGGGGTGCCAGGTCACGACCGACGGCCGCTACCTGGCGCCCAGCCTCCACCAGCCCCTGGGCCAGGGTGGCGAGGGCCGTCGTGCGGCCGCTCGACGGCGGCCCGAGCACGAGGACGCGCCGCTGCCCCCGTTGGAGCCGGAACCCGACCTCCCGTAGGTCCCCCTCCCGGACGCCCACCACCACTTCGTCGCCGCCCCGACGCGGCGATGGCGAGGTGGGCGCTAGACAGTCTGCCGCCCAGACCCGCGGCGGGAGGACGCATACCGGAGTGGGCCGCCCCGGGTCTGAGCTCCGCCGCTGGACGACCGCCGCCAGCCGGGCGTCCTGGACCGCGACCTCGGGGGACCCGCCGAGGACACCGAGCTGGACCTCACGGTGGGTCGCGAGGTCGACGGCCCGGCCGGGTGGCTGGTGCTGGGAAGCGGCTCGGGCGGGCACCCCGGCCAGCGCCAGCTCGACCGGATCCGGCAGCCGCAGAGCGAGCCGGTGGGTGAGCGCGGAGGCGAGCGGCCCCGAGAGCACGGCGCGACCGCCGGTGACGACCGCGAGCACCCCCACGCGCCGGGCCGGGTCGAGCAGGCCGCGGAGAGCGGCAGCAGCCTCACCGCCGTCCGCCGCGCTCAGCTGCTCCCACCCGTCGACGAGCACGACGAGCAGCGGGGGCGGGGCGGCGGGCCGGGATGCGGCGCGTTCCCGCACCGCGGCGGCCAGCCGGTCGACCACCAACGCCACGTGCTCGCTGTCGCGGGTCGCCGCCACCGCGGCGGTATGCGGGAGGTCGGCGAGGAAGGCCAGGGCGCCCGGCCCGATGGCGTAGAGGTGACACGCCTCAGGAGGCAGGGTGTCGGCGAGGGCCTCCGCGATGGTGCGCAGGGCCGTCGTCCGGCCGCTGGCCGGGCCGCCGGCGATGCCGAGGTGGCCGTCGAGCGGCCATCCCCAGGGCTCCTGACGCTGTTCGCTCGGAAGGTCCTCGAGACCCAAGGCAAGGGAGCGCACCGACCCGGACGGTGTGGGGTGACCGGACAGGTCGGCGACGTCCACCACGTCGGGTAGTGGCGGCAGCCACGGCGCGGGGGTCGAATCGATGCCCAGGGCGTCCGCCGCGCGAGTGGCCGCGTCCACGATCGTCTCGAGGTCACGGGGCCCGCGCTCGCCTACGTCCGTCGCGGTGGGGACAGCCCCGGTGTTCGAGCTCATGCGGTCCCGACCGGGATCGAGTCCCCACCAGCGGGTGACGTCGGTGACGCGGACCGCTGCCCGTGCCTCCGGACGGCCCGTCACCTGGGCGGTCTGCAGCTCGGTGAGGGAGGTCGACGCACCACGCAGGAGGGCCCGCCCGGGGGTCGCGGGCGTGATCGCGGCCGCGACCGGACTCTCGATGACGTCGAGCGAGTCGGTGCGGTCGCGCACCCGCAGCGCGATGCGCAGGCTCAGGTTCGCGCGCATGTCGGCGGTGACGACACCCCCCGGGCGTTGGGTGGCGAGCACGAGGTGGATCCCGAGGGACCGGCCCACCGCCGCCAGCCGGACGAGGCCCGGAACGAAGTCCGGCAGCTCCTCCACCAGCACTCGGAACTTGTCGACGACGATGACGAGGCGAGCCAGCGCGGGCAGCCGCGCCGCGGGGTGGGGGACTCCGGCGGCGAGCGATGCGTCGCGCCGGCGGTGGTACTCCCCGAGGTCGGCGGCCCCCGCACCGGCCAGCAGCCGCTCGCGCCGGCGCACCTCCGCACTGAGGGAGACGAGGGCGCGGCGGGTGAGATGGGGGTCGAGGTCGGTCACCCAGCCCACCACGTGGGGCAGCGCCGCGCAGCCCCGGAAAGCGGCGCCGCCCTTGTAGTCGACCAGCACGAACGTCATCTCGTCGGGACGGTTCTCCAGCGCGAGCGAGCACACGAGGGTCTGAAGCAGCTCGGACTTGCCCGACCCGGTCGTACCGGCGACGAGGGTATGCGGGCCGTCGACGGCGAGATCCACCTCGAGTGGACCGGCTCCGCCGACGCCCAGCCGGAACCGCGTGCTGCGGGGGCGGACGGCCCAGCGCGCCCTCAGTGCCTCCGCGTCGAGGGTGCCTCCGTTCGGGGCCGTGGCCGCCGGATGCCCGTCCAGCAGCCTCACGCGATCAGGCACCCCCGTGGCCAGGGCGGTGCGCGCCTCGCGCAGCGGCGCGAGGGCTCGCGCGAGGCGCCACGCATACGCGGGTCCGGGCCGGTCCGGTCGCACGGCCGACGCCGGCTCGTCCGGCCGGTCCAGGCGGGCGCTGGACCCGACGAGGGTGAACACCGCCGTGCCCAGCGGGGGTGGGCCCGGGCGGGCTCCGTCTCGCTGTTCCTCGCCCAGCAGGACGAGGCAGCGAGGAGGTCCCCCCGCCTCGAGCA
>JBDSYO010000218.1:0-3904 GCA_039925625.1 Lapillicoccus sp.
GGATCAGCGGCACCGCCCGCATGGAGCACCGCGTGACCCGGCCGCGGTCCAGGCTGCCCGCGCCGGAGCCCGACCACCCGCCGGGCAGCCCGTCGGGGCGTGGGAGACGATGGGACGGCGCGCCGGTCCTGGTGCGCCCCAACGTCAGGAGCGACCGTGCCCACCGTCTCGAGGACCTTCCAGGTCACCCCGCCGCCCGCCGCCGTCATCGACTACCTCAAGGACTTCTCCCGGGCGGAGGAGTGGGACCCGGGCACGCAGTCCTGCACCCAGAACGGCACCGGCCCGGTCGGGGTCGGGACGACGTGGCACAACGTCTCGAAGATCGCGGGGGTCAAGGCCGAGCTCGAGTACGAGCTGAAGGAGCTCACCGACGACCGCATCGTGCTCGTCGGCACCAACAAGAGCGCCACCTCGACCGACACCATCTCGGTGCTGCCCCACGGCACGGGTAGCGAGATCACCTACCGGGCCGATCTGGAGATGCATGGCGCCGCAGCCCTGATGGCGCCGGCGATGAAGCTCATCTTCGAGAAGCTCGCCGACGACACCGAGAAGCAGATGACCGAGGTGCTCAACCGGCACTGAACAGGCGCTGAACGGGCGGGCCGGGGCGGCGCGACCTAGGGTCGAGGGACACGTACGCCCGTGACTCATCGAGGAGACCCCGTGCCCACCTACTCCCGCGAGACCCCCGTCGCCGTGGCCGCTTCGGCCGCATACGCCTACCTGTCCGAGGTCGGGAACCTCCCGGAGTACTTCCCGATGATGACCGGAGCGAGGGCGACGTCCGGCGACGAGGTGGCGACGACGGCCGTCATCCAGCCTCCCGGCGAGGAGAAGCACGAGGTGCACGGCACCGCCTGGTTCAAGCATGACGACGCCGAGCAGGCGATCTCCTGGGGGTCCGAGGGGCCGAACGACTACCACGGCGAGATCGACGTTGACGCCGACGGTGACGACGCCAGTACGGTGCGGTTCACCCTCCACACCGAGAGCGACCACCCCGGGATCGAGGAGTCCATCGACGAGACCCTGGCGAGCATCCAGAAGCGGCTCGCGTCCCGCTGACGACGGTCGGTCACACGGTCTGGCGGCGCACCATCTCGCGGAAGGGGCCGGGCTGCTCGGCCAGCTCGTCGTAGGTGCCCTCCTGCACGATCCGCCCGGCGTCCAGGACGACGACCCGGTCGGCGTTGCGGATGGTGCTGAGCCGGTGGGCCACGACGATGCGGGTGACCTGTAGGGCGCCGAAGCTCGCGGCGACGACCTCCTGGGCCACGGAGTCGAGGGCGCTGGTCGCCTCGTCGAGGATGACGACGCGAGGCTCGCGGGCGATGGCGGCCGCGAGGATCAGGCGCTGTCGCTGGCCGCCGCTGAACGTCTCGCCGGCGTCCCCGATGCGGGTGCGCAGGCCCAACGGCAGGGCTCGGATCTCCTCGGCGATCCCCACCCGCTCGGCCGCCGCCATCGCCGCATCCTCGGTGAGCGGCCGGTCTCCGGCGATGACCGAGAAGACGTCGGAGCCGGCGAGCGCGGCGTTCTGCAGCGCGACCCCGATCTGCTCACGGACCGCTCGTGCGTCGAGGGTCTGGAGGTCCTTGTCGTCGTAGGTCACGCTGCCGGCGTCAGGCCGTTCGAACCCCAGCAGCAGCCGGACGATCGTCGACTTGCCCGAACCGGAGGTGCCGACGAAGCCGACGAACTCACCCGGCTCGACCGTGAGGCTGACGTCCTGGAGGATCGGGCGGTCCATGCCGGGGTAGCCGAAGCTGACCGACGACAGGGCGATCCGCCCCTCGAGCGCGCCGGGGTCGGCCGCCGTCGGCCCCACCTCCGGCGGCTCCGCCAGGATGGGCTCCAAGGCCCGGAACGTGGTGGTGATGGTGAGAGCGCTGCCCAGTCCGAGGTCGAGCTGCGCCGTGGCCCCGGCCACCTGTCCCAGGGCTGCGAGGAACGACAGGAACGAGGCGGTGGTGAGCTTTCCCGGGTCGCCCAGCACGACGCTGAAGACCACGAGGGTGAGGACGGTGGGGAGCAGGGCGTAGAGCGCGGTGCGGGCGGCCGACCACTGCCACGAACGCAGCAGGAGCCGCGTCTGGTCGGCGAACCGCGTGGCCCACGCCCCCAAGGCCCGGTCCTCGGCGGCCGCGGCGTGGATCTTCTCGTTGCCCTTGACGATCTGTAGCAGGATGCTCGAGGAGCGGCCCTTGGCGATGAACATGGCCCGCGTCACCCGCATCTGGGCGATGGTGATCAGGGTGCCCAGACCGAGGACGACCATGGTCACGCCGAACACGGCCAGGGCGAGCTCGGCACTGTAGGTGAACAGCAGCCCCATGCTGAAGACGAGGGTGACGACCGCCAGCAGGGTCCGGGAGGCGGCGGCGGAGATGGTGTCCTGGATCGTCTCCACGCCGTTCAGGCGCTGGGCGAGGTCGGCGACGGAGTAGCGGTTGAAGAAGGCGGCGGGGAGGGCGAGGAGCCGGTCCCAGAGCCCGGACTGCATCCGCCCCAGCATCCGGCCCTGGAGGCGAAGGAGCGCCGCCGACCGGGAGAGGGAGAAGCCGGTCATCGCCAGGACCACGGCCAGGAGCAGCAGGCCGATGCCCAGCACCGGACCCGTCTCCCCGTCGGGGACGAGGTGGCCGAGGATCGTGCCCGCGGCGACGGGGATGGCCAGGGTGAGGAGGCCGACGAGCAGGCTGTAACCGAGCAGGTGCCAGGCGTCGCGTCCGCTGCCTGAGAAGCCGAACCGCAGCAGCCCGCCGACGGTCACCGGACCGTCGGGCAGGGGGCGGTAGAACACGTAGCCGGTCGGGAGCAGGTCGGCGGCCGTGCGGGCCGTCACGGTGGTCGTCTCGGTCGTGACCGGGTCGGTCATCCGGAAGCCGCCCGACGGTCCGGGCACGAGGACGACCGGAGCGCCGTCGCTCTCGCGGAAGGCGACGAGGGCGTCGGCGCCCTGCCGCCACCAGTCGAGGTCGAGCGTCACCGCCCGCACCCGGACTCCCGAGGCCCGCGCGATGGCGCGTACGGGGTCGGCGCTCATGCCGGCCGCCCAGTCCGGCGGGCGTTTGACGGGGATCCGGGTGAGCGTCCCCAGCAGCCGACAGGCGGCCAGGACCGGGTCGTCCGCGGGACTGGCGACCCAGCGGTCGGGGTTGCCGATCCGATGGAGGGAGGCGTGGGCCTGTGCTCGCGTCTGGTCGTCGGCCGCGAGGCGGTCGGCGTGCCGCAGCGCCCGCGTCCGGGAGCGGGTTCTGGCGAGATCGGCGCACGCGTGCAGGGTGGCGGTCTGGACCCGATCCAGACCGGCGACGAGGTCGCTCGGGAGCAGGTCCTCGCTGAGACGCACCACACCGTCTCCGGCCTGGACGACCGTGGTGCTGAAGGCCGCGCCCAGGGGGACCGGGACCACGTCGGACGGCGGCTGCCCGCCCAGAGACAGCCTCGAGCTGTGGGGGACGAGCCACATCAGGTCATGGGGGGCGTTGAGGACCTGGCCGAGGTCGAGGCTGCGCCGCGTCCCCGCCTCCGCAGTCGTGACGGCGAAGCGCGCCCCCACCTCGGGGAGGGCCGATCCGGTGGCGGTGAGCCACGCGTGCAGCCCGCGCGCAAGGGCGGGGCGCGAGGCCAGGGCGGACACCCACTCGGCCTCGAGCGGGACGGCGGACGCGTCGACACCGACGACGGTCAGCCGCCAGGTCTGGTCGTCGGTATGCACCGGCGCCGCCCCCAGGAGCAGGGTGCCGGGACCGGCTGACGCCAGGAAGGACCGACGACCGGACCGACCGGCCTCGTCGGTCGGGACCACGAAGAGGTCGACCTCGCCGCCGGTGAGGTACCAGGCCTCGAGGGGCCGGTCGAGCACCAGAGGGTCGCTGCCCACGAGGAGCCGTGG
>JBDSYO010000219.1:0-2504 GCA_039925625.1 Lapillicoccus sp.
CGCACGGCACCGGCCACCTGCGGCGCACACCGCAGCGAGTAGGCGTCCTGCACCCGGGTGCAAGCCTCCGTGCGGTGCGACTCGCGGATCCCACTGTCCTGCAGCAGCTTCCGTAGGTTGGCGGCCGACGCCGCCTGCCCGGGGTGCGGCCGCAGCACCTGGAGGTCAGCAGCGAAGACGTCGTCCGATCCGAGCAGGCCCTCCACGCTCATCGCCGCCGCGACGTCGGCCGTGCGCGCCAGCCGGCCAAGGTCGACGATCGCCAGCGCGAGCATGCCGAGCATCCCGTCGGTGCCGTTGAGCAAGGCCAGCCCCTCCTTCTCCGCGAGCACGAGCGGCTCGATCCCGGCCTCGCGCAGGGCCTCGGCCGCGGTGGCGAGCGACCCGTCCGGCCGCCGGACGTCGCCCTCCCCCATCGCGGCCAGCGCGCAGTGGGCCAGCGGTGCGAGATCGCCGGAGCAGCCGAGCGAGCCGTACTCGAGGACCACCGGCGTGATCCCCGCGTTGAGCAGCGCGGCATACGTAGCGGCGGTCTGCTCCCGCACCCCAGTGCGCCCGGTGGCCAGCGTCGCGAGCCGCAGCAGCATGAGCGCGCGCACCACCTCGCGCTCCACCTCGGGGCCAGAGCCCGCCGCGTGTGAACGGACCAGGCTGCGCTGCAAAGCCGTTCGCTTCTCGAGGGGGATCCACGTGGTCGCCAGCGCCCCGAACCCGGTCGACACGCCGTAGTGGGGCACGGGGTCGTCGGCCAGGGCCTCGACCACGCGCCGCGACCGAGCGATCGCGTCCAGCGCGGCGGCGCTCAGCCGCACCGACACCCCGAACCGGGCGACCGCGACGACGTCCTCGACGGTCAGCGGGCCCGCCCCGAGCACGACCGGCGCCCTGGCCACGTCACCCGCCGCCACGTCCCGCTGCTCCGTCGTCGTCACGCCCCCATTGCACCGTCCGGCCGGCACCGGGCGGAGGGCCCGGAGGCCGATAGTGTCTCGCATACGAGACAGGAGGGTCGATGAGCAACGCCCCCGCCGCGGCGGCAGCCCTCGACGTGCTCGGCCTGCTGTCGCGGCATACCGAACCCCTGCCCGCGGCCGAGGTCGCGCGCCGGCTGGGGCTGCCCCGGTCCACGACGTACCACCTGCTGGCCGTCCTGCAGGAGCACGGCTACGTCACCCACCTCCCCGAGGAGCGGCGCTACGGCCTCGGGGTCGCGGCGTACGAGCTGGGGTCGGCCTATTCGCGGCAGGCGCCGCTGCAACGGCTGGCTCGGCCGTTGCTCACGCGGCTCGTCGACGAGGTGCACCACAACGCGCACTTCGCCGTGCTGCACGGCCGCGACGTGCTCTACCTCCTCGAGGAGCGAGCGCCGCACCGCGCGTCCCTCGTCAGCGACGCCGGCGTGAGGTTGCCGGCGCACCTGACGGCCAGCGGGCTGGCCATGCTCGCCGGCCTCCCCGCCGCCCAGGTACGGGCGCTCTATCCCTCAGCGGCCGACATCGTGCGGCGCCACGAGACCGGGCCGACCTCGCTGCGGCAGCTCCGCGGGCTGCTCACCGACGCCCGCGGTCGGGGGTATGCGGTGGAGCGCGACTCGGTGACCCCCGGGTTCGCCTCCGTGGCCGCCGCCGTCCTCGACCGGGCGGGGTACCCCGCAGCCGCGTTCGCGGTGACCTACGAGGAACGCGACGTGCCGGCCGGCGACGAGGGACCGCTCGTGCGGGCAGTGACGGCCGCGGCCGGCGCGTTGTCGCGGCGCATCCACGGCGCGAGGATAGGCCCGTGACCTCCGGACCGCGGCCCTCCGCCGACCTCCTGCCGGCGCTCGAGCGCTATTACGACGCCGCTCCGGGGTCGGCCTGCGACACCGAGGACCATGGCGCGCTCACCCTCTTCGTCCCCCGAAGCGGGTTCCCCTACTACGCCCGCCCGACGCTGGGCTGGGCGTCGGCCATCACCCCCCACGCCGTGACCGAGGTCCTGCACCGCCAGCGCGAGCTCGATCTGCCCCGCGCCCTGGAGTGGGTGCACGAGAGCACCCCGTCCCTGCTGGCGGCCGCCCGCGCGGCGGGGATGAACGTGGAGGAGTGCCCGCTACTCGTGCTCGACCGCGAGCCCGTCGCCCCCACCCGTGTGTCCGGCGTGCGCCTCGTCCCCGCCGACGACCCCGCGCTCCCGCTGGTGCGGGCCGCGGTCAACGTGGGCTTCAGGTCGCCGGGTACCGCCGTCGGGCCGGCGTCCACAGCCGACCGCGACGCTCAGGCCGCGACCCGGCCGGAGAGCGGCCGCTACATCCAGGACCTGGTGGCGGCCGGGCTGTCCGTGCTCGCCGGCGCCTTCGACCCCGAGGCCGGACCCGTCGGCGGCGGCAACCACAACCCCCGGGGTGACGTCACCGAGATCGTCGGGGTCGCCGTGCTACCCGCCTTCCGCCGTCGTGGGCTCGCCGCGGCCCTGACCGCGCTGCTCGCCCGCGACGCGCTCGAGCACGGCGTGCAGACGGTGTT
>JBDSYO010000220.1:0-7820 GCA_039925625.1 Lapillicoccus sp.
CCCATCCTCGACCCCGTGAGCCGTACGCAGGTGGAGACGCTCCGGCGCAACTGCGCCGAGTTCGGCGTGCCACTGCACCCGATGGGCGACATCGACCAGGGGATCGTCCACGTCGTCGGCCCGCAGCTGGGCCTGACCCAGCCGGGGATGACCATCGTCTGCGGCGACAGCCACACCTCGACCCACGGGGCGTTCGGCGCCCTGGCGCTGGGCATCGGCACCTCCGAGGTCGAGCACGTGCTGGCCACCCAGACGCTGCCGCTCAAGCCGTTCCGCACGATGTCGGTCACTGTCACCGGTGAGCTCGCTCCCGGCGTCACCGCGAAGGACATCGTCCTGGCCGTCATCGCCAAGATCGGCACCGGCGGGGGCAGTGGCCACGTCATCGAGTACCGCGGGCCCGCCATCGAGGCGCTGTCGATCGAAGCCCGGATGACGGTGTGCAACATGTCGATCGAGGCCGGTGCCCGTGCCGGCATGATCGCGCCGGACGACAGGACCTTCGCCTACCTCCAGGGTCGGCCGCACGCCCCGCAGGGGGCCGAGTGGGACCGGGCGGTCGACGACTGGCGCACCCTGCGCACCGACGACGGTGCCACGTTCGACACCGAGGTCGAGCTGGACGGGTCGGCGCTCACCCCCTTCGTCACGTGGGGGACGAACCCCGGCCAGGGCCTGCCCCTCTCGGAGAGCGTCCCCGACCCCGAGTCGTTCGCCGACGAGGGTGACCGGCAGGCCGCCGTGCGGGCCCTGGCCTACATGGGTCTCGAGCCCGGCACCCAGATGCGCCAGATCAAGGTCGACACCGTGTTCCTCGGGTCCTGTACCAACGGGCGCATCGAGGACCTGCGGGCGGCCGCGGAGGTCATCCAGGGCCGTCAGGTCGCCGACGGCGTCCGCATGCTCGTAGTCCCCGGGTCGACCCGGGTGCGCCTGCAGGCTGAGGCCGAGGGTCTCGACCAGATCTTCGCAGCGGCGGGCGCGGAGTGGCGGCTCGCGGGATGCTCGATGTGCCTCGGGATGAACCCCGACCAGCTCGCCCCGGGGGAGCGCAGCGCGTCGACGTCCAACCGCAACTTCGAGGGCCGGCAGGGCAAGGGCGGGCGCACCCACCTCGTGAGCCCGCTCGTCGCGGCGGCCACCGCGGTGCGCGGCACGCTGTCGTCCCCGGCCGACCTGGTGGAGGCCTGATGGACAGCTTCAGCACGCATACCGGCGTGGGCGTGCCCCTGCGGCGCAGCAACGTCGACACCGACCAGATCATCCCCGCGGAGTACCTCAAGCGGGTGACCCGCACGGGCTTCGAGGACGGTCTGTTCAGCGCCTGGCGCAAGGACCCGTCGTTCGTCCTCAACAACCCGCGGTATGCCGACGGCTCGGTCCTCGTGGCCGGCCCCGACTTCGGCACCGGCTCCAGCCGGGAGCACGCGGTCTGGGCGCTGATGAACTACGGGTTCAGGGTGGTCATCTCCTCGCGGTTCGCCGACATCTTCACCGGCAACAGCGGAAAGGCCGGCCTGCTCACGGCGCAGGTCGCCCAGGACGACGTCGAGCTCATCTGGAAGTACCTCGACAACGACCCCGGGGCCGAGGTCACCGTCGACCTCGTGGGCCGCACGGTCGTCGCCGGGGAGATCGTCGCCCCCTTCAGGGTCGACGACTACACCCGGTGGCGGCTGCTCGAGGGCCTCGACGACATCGGCCTGACGCTGCGCCACGAGGCCGACGTGACGGCGTTCGAGCAGCACCGTCCGGCGTGGAAGCCCACCACGGAGCGGCTCGACACGCCGAATGCGCGTGTCGCGGAGACGGATTCCCACTCGTCGGTCTGAGTCCTCGCCCAGGGCAGGCTCGGCGGGGGTCGGCTGGGTCTCGGTCGGTTGCCGACATCTGTGGTGCGCGGCCGATGCTCAGGTATGCCGTTGTGCGACAACGCTATTCGCGGCCAAGCAGGCGGCTGGCACGCAGACGACCCCGGTCGGGGCCGAGTCGCGCGGTGGGGCGCGCGGGACGCACGGGACTCGACCGGCTATGCCTCAGGGGCAAATGTGTTGCGGGACAAGGGCATCGCGCGGTCAGGGTGATGGACTCGTGTCGGAAACGGGCTTAACGTTCGGATAGAGCCGGAATGGGTCCGGCCGCACTCAATGTCGGGCGGCTGCCCGACCCTCAGGCTTTCGGAGGGGACAACGTGAACAAGGCAGAGCTCATCGGCGCTCTCGAGTCCAAGCTCGGCAGCAAGAAGGCCGCCAGCGACGCGCTCGAGTCCGTGCTCGACGTCATCATCCGTGAGGTGGCCAAGGGCGGCAAGGTCGGTATCACCGGCTTCGGCACGTTCCAGAAGGTCGCCCGCGCCGCCCGCACCGGACGCAACCCGCGCACCGGTGCGACGGTGAAGATCAAGAAGACCCAGGTGCCGCGGTTCCGCGCCGGTACGGCCTTCAAGGAGATGGTCGCCGACCCGCGCAAGCTCCCGAAGGCGGCAGCCGCCGGTGGTCGCGCCTCAGCGACCGCGAAGACGGCCGCCAGCGCGACGAAGGCCGCGCCGACCAAGCGGGCGACCACGGCGAAGGCCGCCCCGGCCAAGACGGCCACCAAGGCCGCGACGAAGTCGGCGACCGCCGCCCCGGCGAAGCGCGCGACCGCCGCCAAGAGCACGGGCGCGGCGAAGACGGCCACGAAGGCGGCCACGAAGGCCACCCCGGCGAAGACCACGACCAAGGCCGCCCCGGCCCGGGCCGCGTCGAAGACGACGGCGGCCAAGACCGCCACCGCCAAGACCACGACGGCCAAGGCGGCTCCGGCCAAGCGCGCGACGGCGAGCAAGGCCGCTCCGGCCAAGACGGCGGCGAAGTCCGCCGCCACGACGGCCCGCAGGACGGCGAAGAAGGCCACCAGCTGACGTCGACGTCGGCGCACCATCCGGGGCGGCTCTCCTTCGGGAGGGCCGCCCCGCATGCTCCCTTCTAGCTGCGCCCTGCTAGTGGATGGGCTCGCCGTCGCCGATGCCGACGATCCACAGGCGGGTGACGGCTTCACCGTCGAGGTCGATGCTCAACCGCTGGCCGACGCGCAGATGCCTCAGGCCGCTGCCGAAGAAGACCTCCGAGGTGAACGACCGCTCACGACCGTCGTCGAGCAGGACGCTCCCGGTACCGGTCGGCTCGTCGAAGGCGTGGACGCTGGCCTGCACGTCGTCACCCTAGCCGTCACCCCAACCGGGGGGCCCCGCTCGACGGCGTGATGAGGTGCGCGAGCAGGGCTGCCGTGTGCCGCCCCACGCCAAGCAGCAGGGCCTCGCGCAGCGACGCCTCGTCGTCGACGTCGCGGCGCAGCCCGGGAAGGTGCGGTGCGAGGCGGACCGCGCCGTCCGCCTCGTGCGCCGCCGCCGACCCGACGCCGAACCGCGGCGTCACCAGGTCGCCCGCGGCCATCGCGAGCAGGACGGTGCCGGTGCCCTCGGCGTCGGGGACGAAGGCGGCCGGGTACGCCTGGGCGGCGACGAGCGCCACCGTCAGCTCGGCGGGGCGCAGGGCCGGCACGTCGCCCAGCAGCACCGCCACCGGCTCACCGGGCACGACACCTCGCAGTCCCCGCAGCCCCGCCGCGACCGCCGCGTTGAGGCCCAGGCCGGGGTCGTCCAGGGTGGCCGGGCCGAGCCGTCCGACACCCACGACGACGCGGGCGTCGGACGTGACCACGGTGACGTGGGCGGCTCCGACCGCCGCCGCGGCGGCGGCCACCGTGTCGAGCGCGAGCGCGGTGGCCAGGTCGAGGCGGTCGACCCCGTCGGGGACGCGCAGCCGGCTCTTGGCGGCCGGTCCTCCCTTGACGGGGACCACCACCCGCCAGGAGGCCCAGAGGCGCGACGCCGACCCGGCCCCCGGCATACCCGTGGCCGTGTCGTCGCTGGTGGCGTCGCTCATCGCCGCCCAGTTTCCCAGCCCCCGGCCCGGCCGCTCGACACGGGGGAGGGCGGGCGGCGAGGATGACGGGGCCGCGATCGGCGCGGCCGCGACGTCGGGAGGGTCAGCAGGTGGAACCAGCGCGACCCCGGGGCCGGCTCAGCCCGGCGTACCGCACCGCCGCGGCGCTCGTGCTGCCGTTCGTCACCGTCACGACGAGGCACGAGTGGACCGGCTGGGAGCACCTGCCCACGAGCGGGGGGTTCGTCGCCGCGCCGAACCACATCTCCTACTTCGACCCGTTCACGGTGGCGCACTATCTCTACCGGGCCGGGTGCGTGCCCTACTTCCTTGGCAAGGAGGAGGTCTTCCGGATCCCGGTGTTCGGCCGGCTGCTGCTCGCCTCCGGACAGGTGCCCGTCTACCGCAAGTCGGGCCGCGCGGTCGACGCCTACCGGGCCGCGGTCGCCGGCGTCGAGGCGGGCAAGTGCATCGTCATCTACCCCGAGGGCACGTTGACCCGCGACCCCGACCTCTGGCCGATGGTGGGCAAGACCGGCGCGGCCCGCGTCGCGCTGCAGACCCGCA
The DNA here is from genome assembly GCA_039925625.1 of Lapillicoccus sp. GTDB lineage: Bacteria > Actinomycetota > Actinomycetes > Actinomycetales > Dermatophilaceae > Lapillicoccus. The sequence continues at coordinate 4,494 of JBDSYO010000220.1, forward strand.
GGCCCGTCATCCCCATCGCGCACTGGGGCGGCCAGGAGATCCTCCCGACGTACGAGCGCAGGATCCACCTCGTGCCCCGGCACACGATGCGGGTCGCCGCCGGACCTGCCGTGGACCTCGCCGACCTCTACGACCGGCCGCTCGACACCGCCACGCTCAAGGAGGCCACGGCCCGCATCATGACCCGGATCACGAGGCTGCTCGAGGGAGTTCGCGGCGGCATGGCCCCGGCCGTGCCGCACGACCCGCGGACCGCGGGGGAGCCCGACATCGGCAACTTCAAGCAGCGTCGGTCGTGACGGCGACGCGGGCCGCCGTCCTCGGCACCGGCAGCTGGGGCACCGCCTTCGCCGCCACGATGGCCGACGCCGGCACCGAGGTGGTCATGTGGGGGCGTCGCCAGGAGGTGGTCGAGGGGATCAACGCCGGCCACAACGACGTCTACCTGCCGGGGATCACCCTGCCGCAGGGACTGCGGGCGACGAGCGACCCGGTCGCCGCGCTCGACGGCGCCGACATCGTCGTCCTGGCCGTGCCCTCGCAGACCCTGCGGAGCAACCTCGTCGGCTGGGCGCCCGTCCTGCCGGAAGGGGCCGCTGTCGTCTCGCTGATGAAGGGCGTGGAGCTCGGCACGACGAAGCGGATGAGCGAGGTCATCGCCGAGGTGGGCGAGGTCGAGCCCGAGCGCATCGTCGTCGTGTCCGGCCCCAACCTCGCGCGGGAGATCGCCGAGCGGCACCCGGCGGCCAGCGTGGTCGCCTGCGTGCGCGAGGCGACGGCCGATCGCGTGGCGGCGGCCTGTGTGACCCCGTGGTTCCGGCCCTACACCAACGACGACGTCATCGGCATCGAGCTGGGCGGCGCCGTGAAGAACGTCGTCGCGTTGGCCGTGGGCATGGCGGCCGGCATGGGGATGGGCGACAACTCCAAGGCCTCGCTCATCACCCGCGGGCTCGCGGAGACGGCCCGCCTGGGGGCCGCCCTGGGCGCCGACCCGGCGACGTTCATGGGCCTGGCCGGCGTGGGCGACCTCATCGCCACGTGCATGTCGCCACTGTCGCGCAACCGCACCTTCGGCGAGCTGCTCGGCCGCGGGATGAGCGTCGCGGAGGTCACGGCCGCGACCAGCCAGACCGCCGAGGGCGTGAAGTCCTGCGAGTCGATCCACGAGCTGGCGCGCGACCACGGGGTCGACATGCCCATCGTCGGTGCCGTCGTCGCCGTGGTGCGCGGCCAGGTCACGCCCCGGGAGATGGTGGGCGAGCTGATGACCCGCAGCCTGAAGTCCGAGGGGCAGTAGGCCGCCGAGGTCAGCCGGTCTCGGTGTCGTCGATGGGTTCGAGGGCCTGCTGCAGGTCGCGCCACAGGTCGTCGACGTCCTCGATGCCCACCGAGAGCCGTAGCAGGCCCTCCGGCACGGTCGGCGACTCGGCCGCATACTTGCGCCGCCGTTCGAGCAGGGACTCCACCCCGCCGAGGCTCGTCGCGTCGCGCCAGAGCCGGCAGCGCGCCGTCACCGCGTCGGCGGCCGCGGCGCCGCCCGTCACCTCGATCGCGACCATGGCGCCCGACCCGGGGTAGCGCACCCGCTCGACCCTCGGGTGGTCCTGGAGCCGCCGGGCGAGCTCGGCGGCGTTGGCGCAGGCGCGCTCGAAGCGCACGTGCAGCGTCCGCAGCCCGCGCAGGGCGAGCCAGACCTCCATCGGCCCCGCGATCGCGCCGTGCAGGGTGCGCCGCCGGGTGAGGTGGGCCAGCAGGTCGGGCCGCCGGGTGACCGCCGCGCCGAGGACGACGTCGGAGTGCCCGGCGAGGTACTTGGTCACCGAGTGGACGACGATGTCGGCGCCCATCGCGAGCGGCTGCTGGTGCAGCGGGGTCGCCAGGGTGTTGTCGCACACCGACACGGCCCCCTGCTCGCGGGCCGCGGCGAAGATGGTGGCCAGGTCGGCCACCTCCAGCATCGGGTTGGTCGGCGACTCGGCCCACACCAGGTCGGCGCCGTCGAGTGCCCCGAGCACGGCCGCCGTGTCGGCGATGTCGACCGACCGCACGTCGTGCCCCGCCTTGGCGTAGTCCTCGAGCAGCGCGGTCGTGAGGTTGTACGCGTGGCGCGGCGCGACGACGGTGCCACCGGGAGGCAGGAGGGACATGGCCGCGGTGATCGCGCCCATGCCCGAACCGAAGACCAGGGCGTCCCCGCCCTCGAGGGCCCCCAGGGCCTGCTCGAACGCCGTCCACGTGCCGTTGCCGTTGCGGCCGTAGCCGACCGCACCGGGGGCGGCGGCATACGTCGAGGTGAGCTCGACGGGAGGGTTGACGCTGGCGCCCGGGACGCGTTCGGGACGGCCGAGCGCCACGACGAGGCTGGCGGGGGAGAGGTCGTCGTCGGCTGGGTGGCTCACCGGCTCCACGCTACCGGCGGGATAGGGTCGTCGCCGATGAGCGCCCACCCGCCCAGTGACCGCCTCGCGGCCCGCCCCGACCAGCCGCACGACCGTCGCAAGATCCGGGTCGCGATCGTCTTCGGCGGCCGGTCCTCCGAGCACGCGGTTTCCTGCTCGACCGCGGCGAGCGTGCTGGCGGCCATCGACCGCGACCGTTACGAGGTGGTGCCCGTGGGCATCGCCCGCGACGGCCGCTGGGTGCTCGTCGCCGACGACCCCGAGCCCCTGCGGCTCGGCCCCGGCCGCCGCCCCGAGGTCGACGGCTCCGGTCACAGCGTCGTCGTGCCCCTGGGTTCGGGTGACCGGTCGTTCACCGTGCTCGAGCCGGGGCAGCCTCCGCGCGAGCTGGGCGAGGTCGACGTCGTCTTCCCCCTGCTGCACGGGCCGTTCGGTGAGGATGGCACCATCCAGGGCCTGCTCGAGCTCGCCGACGTGCGCTACGTCGGGTCGGGCGTCACCGCGTCGGCCGTGATGATGGACAAGGCGTTCATGAAGATCGTCTTCACCGCGGCCGGCCTGCCGATCGCGGACCACGTCGTCATCACCGACCGCCGGTGGCGTTACGACCGCGAGGCGGCGCTCGCGGAGACCACCCGGCTGCGGTGGCCGGTGTTCGTCAAGCCGGCCCGGGCCGGGTCGAGCATGGGGATCACCCGCGTCGACGAGCAGGACGGGCCCGAGGGCCTCGTGGCCGCGGTCGAGACAGCGCGCGAGCACGACCCCAAGGTCGTCGTCGAGGCGGGCGTGCGGGGTCGCGAGGTCGAGTGCGCGGTGCTCGGGGGCCGTGACGGGATGACGCCGCGCACCAGCGAGCTGGGCGAGGCGGTGGTCGTCGGCGAGCACACGTTCTACGACTTCGAGGCCAAGTACCTCGCCGAGGACG
>JBDSYO010000221.1:0-3750 GCA_039925625.1 Lapillicoccus sp.
GCAGGCGAGGAACCCCAGCACCACCGACCCCACGGCATACGGCAGCCCCAGGCCGAGAAGGGAGTCCCGCCCGAGCAGGGCCGCCTCCACGGCCAGCGAGCTGTACGTCGTGAACGCCCCGAGGAACCCCGTCCCCACGAGGAGCCGGGTCCCGAGCCGCCACCCCACGTCGGGTCCTCGGCGGGCGAGCCCTTCGAGCAGCCCACCGAGGACGAAGGCCCCGACGAGGTTGACGAGGAACGTGGCTGCTGGCCAGGCCCCCCACGGGTGGACGCTCTCCTCCGCCCAGAGCCGCGCCCCCGTGCCCGCCATGCCGCCGACGAGCACGAGTCCGAGCGCGGCGGGCCGCAGGTGCAGGGGCTGGTAGGGCTCGTCGGGGAGGTCCGGGTCGATCGGCAGGTCGTGATGCCGGTCGTGGTCCACGCGCGAAACCCTAGTCACGTAGGTTTCCGTCATGACCGACGCGCTCCACCTCACTGGGCCGGTGCTCGTCGGCCCCGACGACGTCCGCCCCGAGGTCTGGGTCGTCGACGGCCGCATCTCCTTCACGGCTCCGAGCACCGCCGACGTGCAGACGGTCTCCGGTTGGGTGCTGCCCGGCCTCGTCGACGCGCACTGCCACGTGGGCCTGGACAAGAACGGCGGCGTCGACCGCCCCACCCAGGAGCAGCAGGCGCTGGCCGACCGCGACGCCGGCACGCTGCTCATCCGCGACGCCGGCAGTCCCGCGGACACACGCTGGGTCGACGATCGTGAGGACCTGCCGCGCATCGTCCGCGCGGGACGCCACATCGCCCGGACCCGGCGCTACATCCGCAACTTCGCCCACGAGGTCGAGCCGGAGGACGTCGTCGCGCACGTGCGCGCGGAGGCGAGGCGTGGTGACGGGTGGGTCAAGCTCGTCGGCGACTGGATCGACCGCGGTACCGGCGACCTCTCGCCGTCGTTCCCGCGCGAGACGGTGATCGCCGCGGTGCAGGCCGCGCACGAGGAGGGGGCACGCACGACGGCCCACTGTTTCGGCGAGGAGTCGCTGCGGGACTTCGCGGCCGCCGGCACCGACTGCATCGAGCACGCGACCGGCCTGCAGCCGGACACCATCGCCCAGTTCGCCGCCCAGGGCATCGCCATCGTGCCCACCCTCGTCAACATCGGCCAGTTCCCGGCCCTCGCCGAGCCCGGGCGGGAAAGGTTCCCGGCCTACTACGACCACATGCTCGACCTGCACCGCCGGCGCTACGACACCGTCGGCGCCGCGCACGACGCAGGCGTCCCCATCTACCTCGGCACCGACGCGGGCGGCAGCCTGCCCCACGGTCTCGTCGCCCAGGAGGCGGCCGAGCTGCGCCGCGCGGGGCTGTCGGTGGCGGAGGTCCTGCACGCCGCGTCGTGGGGCGCCCGCGACTGGCTGCGCCGGCCCGGGATCGAGGAGGGCGCCTCCGCCGATCTCGTCGTCTACCAGGCAGATCCGAGGGAAGAGCTCGGCGTGCTCGCCGACCCGAAGACCGTCGTGCTCCGCGGGGTCCCTCGAGGGCAGGTGTGACCGACGGCGTACGCCCCCTGCGCTCCGACGGTGAGCGCGTGTGGGTGGCCAGTGCGACCGAGGCCGACGTCGACGCGTACGTCCGGGCCAGCGAGCGCTCGCGCCGCCGCCTCCTCGCCTGGAACCCGGTGGACCCTTATGGCCTCCCGTCGCTCATCCGCGCCGCCTCCCGGTTCCACCGCACACTGCTCGTCCACACCCGCACGCCCGACGGCGACCACGATCTCGTCGGGAAGGTCAACGTCACCAACGTGGTCCTCGGTCGGGCCCTCATGGGCACCCTCGGCTACGACGCGTTCGACCCGTATGCCGGTCGCGGGCTGTTCGCCGAGGGGCTGCGGCTCGTCGTCGACATCGCCTTCGAACGGGCGCCGCACGGGATGGGACTGCAACGGCTCGAGGCCAACGTGCAGCCCGGCAACGTCCGGTCCGGGGCCGTGCTGCGCGCCCTGGGCTTCCGGCACGAGGGGTTCTCACCGGCCTACCTGCTCCTGCCCGGCCCGACCGGCCGCGACGAGTGGCGCGACCACGACCGCTACGCGGTGACGGCGGGGGAGTGGCCCGCCCCGGGGTATGCGTCACCGCGGCGGCCGCGGGTCGCGGCCGTCGTCAGCGGTCTCCCGGGAGCAGCCCGGACGGACCTGTGCCGCCGCCTGGCCCAGGAGCTGGGCGTCCCGTGCTTCGCGGACCGCCCGGGGACCTCCGACGTCGTCTGGTCGCTCCTGTCCGACTCGCCCGCCGGCGGGGTCGTCGTGGTGGGCCCCGTCCCGGAGCGACACGGTCTTGCCGAGGGGTTGAGCCGGGCGGGGTTCGAGCCTGCGCGCGTCCCCGTGCTCGACGTCGACCCGTCTCACAAGGTCGGTGACCGCGACGTCGTGGGTCTGGCGCTGCGAGTGAAGGCAGCGTTCGCCGGTCCGTGACGGCGGTGCGTCGACCGCGTGTCCACGATGCGGATGCGCGGGGCGAACGCGCCCCCGGGTGCCGCACGATAGATAAGTCCTACTTATCCGGTGGGAAATATCGAGTTATGCGAGATCGACGAGGAGCTTGACCGTGGTGCTGTCCCGACCCCGCCCCGTCATCCTGCTGGCCACCGCCCTGGGCGCGGTCGCCGCCCTGGCGATGACGGCCTGCAGCGGCGGCTCGAGCGACGTCGTGGGCGGCCTGGCCGGGGCTGCGAGCACCGCCAGCGGCGCGGCGGCGGCCGCCGGGTCGGGGGGCACCGTCAACCTCTACGCCTACGCGGTGCCGAAGCCCGGTTTCGACCAGGTCATCCCCGCCTTCAACGCCACCCCCGCCGGGCAGGGCGTGACGTTCCAGCAGTCCTACGGCGCCTCAGGTGACCAGTCCCGCAAGGTCGCGGCCGGCGCCGCCGCGGACTTCGTCAACTTCTCGGTCGAGCCCGACGTCACCCGGCTCGTCGATGCCGGCCTCGTGGACGCGAGCTGGAGCTCAGGCCCCTACAAGGGCATCCCCTTCGGCTCGGTCGTCACGATCGTTGTGCGCAAGGGCAACCCGAAGAACATCACCACCTGGGACGACCTGCTCAAGCCCGGCGTCGAGGTCGTCACGCCGAACCCGTTCAGCTCCGGCTCGGCCAAGTGGAACCTCCTGGCCCCCTACGCCGCGAAGAGCAACGGTGGCCAGGACCAGAAGGCGGGGCTCGACTACGTGACCTCGCTGGTGACCGACCACGTCAAGACGCAGCCGAAGTCGGGGCGCGAGGCGAGCGAGACGTTCCTCCAGGGCTCGGGTGACGCGCTGATCTCCTACGAGAACGAGGCGATCTTCCTCGAGCGAGACGGCGACCCGGTCGAGCACCACACTCCCGCAACGACGTTCAAGATCGAGAACCCCGCCGCGGTCGTCAAGACGAGCGCCAACCTCAAGGTGGCCACCGCGTTCAACGACTACCTCTACACCCCGGCGGCGCAGACCCTGCTCGCCCAGGCGGGGTTCCGCGTCGTCGACCTGGCGGTCGCGCAGCAGTTCGCCTCTAGCTTCCCGACGCCCGCCAAGCTCTGGTCCATCACCGACCTCGGTGGGTGGAAGAAGGTCGACTCCGCCCTGTTCGCCAAGGACACCGGCTCGATCGCGGTCATCTACGACAAGGCCACGAAGTAGCGATGACCGTCCTCGAGTCACCCAGCGACCCGGCGGTCCGCCCGGGCCCCGCGCATACCGCACCACCACGGGGTATGCGTACC
>JBDSYO010000222.1:0-3354 GCA_039925625.1 Lapillicoccus sp.
CCAGTAGGGCGGTGACGGTGATGCCGAACTGCGAGCCCGAGAGCGCGAACGACAGCCGCCGGGTGATCTCGAGGGCCCGTCGCGCGGGCTCGTCGCCCTCGTCGGCGAGCTGCCGCAGGGCGGTGCGGTCGACCGAGACGTAGGCGAACTCCTGGGCCACGAAGTACCCGGTGGCGAGCGTGAGGAGCAGCACGAGGACGACGCCGACGGCGATGAGCATCGCGACGTCCACTCCTCGAGGTCCTCTTTCAGGAAAGAGTCAAGGATAAGTCACGAGGGGCGCAGGTCCGTGTGCAGCGGTTACGGTGCTGCTCTCGGGAACGACCATCGACCGTCCACCGACAGGAGACCCCTGTATGCCTTCCACCCGACCGTCCCGACGTACGACCGTGCTCGCCGCGGCGTCAGCCGCCGCTCTCGCCGCCCTCGTGACCATGGCGTCGGCGCAGCCCGCCGCCGCCGACAAGTCCGGCAGCGGGAAGGCGACCGGAACCGGGCAGGTGTTCATGGTCAACCCGGTGCAGTCCAGCGGCGACCAGACCCTCACCGACCAGAAGGACGCCGACGCGGCCGTCCCGGCGAGCGCATACGCGACGGTGCAGCTGCGCAACCTCGACGGGTCCGGCTACCTGCGGGGGTCGTGGGCCAACGTCCAGTCGGCCACGGGCACCCCGGCGTACAGCACGACGAACACGTTCGTCTACACCCGGCACGCCGACCAGTTCGAGCAGGTCATGGGCTACTTCTGGGTGAACCAGGCGCAGGAGTACCTGCAGTCGCTGGGCTTCGGGTCGACGTTCCCGGGCATCGTCCACGAGTCGTTCACCGTCAAGATCGACCAGTACGGCGGCGACAACTCGTACCAGACCGACAAGCCCTACCGGATCCGGCTGGGCAAGGGCGGGGTCGACGACGCCGAGGACGGCGAGGTGATCGTCCACGAGTACGGCCACGCCGTGCACGCCTCCCAGGTGCCGGGCTACGGCGCCAGCCTGGACGCCGGCTCGATCGGTGAGTCGTTCGGGGACTACCTGGCCGTGACGGTCGGCCTCGACGCGGCCCAGCAGTACGCGTGGCCGGTCAAGACGGACGAGGCGTGCGTGGCGGACTGGGACTCGGTCTCCTACACGAGCACCGTGCCGCACTGCCTGCGCCGCCTCGACACCTCACTCACCGTCGCCGACCGCAAGGGCGAGGTCCACTTCGACGGCCAGATCTGGAGCCGGGCCCTCTGGGACATCCGCCAGGGCTACGCGAAGCTCGGCCTGGGAACGCGGGCCTGGGACACCACGCTCATCGACAGCCAGTTCGGGTATGCCGCGGACACCTCCTTCTCGGCGGCGGCGAAGCAGACGTACACGACGGCGCTGCAGCGTGACGGCGCGGCATACGCCGAGCTCGTCCAGGAGGCCTTCACCGCCCGCGGCATCACCTTCTGAGCCAGCGCTTTTCCACCTAATAGGTAAGTGGCGTCCGCAAATCCGGACGCCACTTACCCGTTGTTGTGAGCGACCCACGTAGACCGGCGTCAGGACGCACGGCGCGCGTTGAGCACGCCGTGTGCCGCGACCACTTGGTCGAGGACCTCGTCCGGCATCAGACGCATGGCCACCAGGTCGAAGCTCAGGACCATGTCCCCGGAGAGGGTCACGCCGTTCTGCCGGAGGTTGTCGCGGGACACCTCGAGACCCTGGACGTGGCCGGCCCCGTTGATCTCCACCACCAGCCCGATCGACGACCAGCGTACGTCGAGGTAGATGCTCCCCTTCTTCGTCTGCATGACGACCTGACGGTCAGGCTCCGGTAGCCCACGACGGCGACACATCTGCGCGAAGTCGAGCTCCCCCAGGGAGTGGGCGCCGTCGACGATGTCTCTCACCAGCTGCCGCACGAGGGCACGACGACCACGGACCCGGTCGCACCTCTCGGCGTCGGCCAGATGAGCGCCGACCAGCAGGCGTTGCTGGACCGGCAGAGCGAGGACCAGCGCGGCTTGTCGGTCGCTGGCCGCCCAGTTGGCCCCGCGGATCGTGGCGAGCGGCGCCCTGACTCGGGGGATGCCGGACAGCACGAGCTCGTCTGGCAGTCGGCATACCCGATGTGTGCGGACACCTGGCACCATGGGCACCTTGACCGGCCATGGGACCGAGACGTCGATGGCCATCGCGTCGAACCCGGTCAACCCACCGATCTGCAGCGAGCTGACCCCGTCGATCGCCGCGTCTTCTCTCCGCACCTCCCATAGCGCTCGCCAGGCACGGGCTCGCAGGGTCAGCGGTTGGGTATGCATGGCGACGGTCTCCTTGCCGTGCAACCGCCATCGAGCTCCGGCCACCTGCCGCGAGATGGCCCGCCGGTCTACGCCGACGTCCAGAAGCATCTGACGCGAAAGGACCCCGTCGTACGGCTCGGCGGTTGCCGTCGCTCTCCGATGGACCGCTGCGCTGGATGTCATCACGGGAGTGTCGAACGCTCGGGCCGCACGCTCGATCCACGCCGATCAGCCTGTGGATCGTGTGACGCGACGGTCAGACCCTGGGGACGACCAACACCGGGTAAGCAGCGTCCACTATTCCGGACGCTGCTTACCCATTAGGTGGAGGGACGCGGGAAGTCCCGGACGCTACTTACCTATGAGGTGGGCGGGGGGCGGTCAGTCGTCGAGGACGGGTGGGGTGTGCCAGATGCGGTCGATGTACTCGCGCATCGCGCGGTCGGAGGAGAAGAAGCCGGAGCGCGCGACGTTGAGGATCGCCTTGCGTGACCACCCGTCGGGGTCGGCGTAGGCCGCGTCGACCCGTTCCTGCGCTTCGATGTAGGCCGCGTAGTCGGCGAGCGCGAGGAACCGGTCCTCGTTGAGCAGGTTCGACACCACGGGCTCGAACGTCGTGCGGTCGCCGCCGGAGAAGGCACCGGACGCAATGAGGTCGATGGCCGCCTTCAGCTTCGGGTCGTTCTCGTAGTAGCTGGCCGGATGGTAGCCCGAGGCGATCAGCTCCTCGACCTGTGGCTCCAAGAGACCGAAGAGGAAGAAGTTGTCGTCGCCGACGAGGCGGCGGATCTCGATGTTGGCCCCGTCGTCGGTGCCGATGGTCAGCGCGCCGTTGAGGGCCAGCTTCATGTTGCCGGTGCCGGACGCCTCCTTGCCGGCCAGGGAGATCTGCTCCGACAGGTCGGCGGCCGGGATGAGCTTCTCGGCCAGTGTCACGTTGTAGTTGGCGGGGAAGACGACCGAGAGCCGGCCCTGCACACGGGGGTCGGCGTTGATGGTGCTGCCCACCCCGTTGATGAGACCGATGATCTGCTTGGCCATCCGGTAGCCCGGAGCCGCCTTGGCGCCGAACGCGAACACCC
>JBDSYO010000223.1:0-3703 GCA_039925625.1 Lapillicoccus sp.
GGAAGTTGAAGGGGGAGATCACCGCGACGACACCTAGCGACTGCCGTAAGGAATAGACGTCGACGTTGGTCGAGGCGTTCTCGGAGTAGCCGCCCTTGAGCAGCTGCGGGATCCCACAGGCGAACTCGACGACCTCCAGCCCGCGCATGACCTCGCCGAGGGCGTCGTCGAGCACCTTGCCGTGCTCGGCGGTGCCGGTCCAGTCGGCGCCACCGACGAGGTGGGTGATGCGGGTGGGGGTGCTCATGGTCGTCCTTCGGTTCGAGGCTGTCGTGCGTTCAGGAACGGGGGCGCTCGGCGAGGTCCACCCGTGCGGGCCGGCCCGAGGCGAGCGACGCAAGTCCCGCCTCGCAGACGGCCGAGGCGGCATACCCGTCCCAGGCGGTGGGTCCGACGACCCGCCCCTGCCGGGTCGCGTCGACCCACGCCTGCACCTCGAGATCGTAGGCCCGGGCGAACCGGGTGCGGAAGTCGTCGGGGATCTGCGTGCCGAGGTGGTTGTCGCGCCGCACGACGGGGCCCTCGCCGAGCCCGATTGTGGCCGTGCCGCCCTCGCTCACGGCCTCGCAGCGCACCTCGTAGCCGAGCCGGCTGTTGACGAACACCTCAGCTGTCGCCAACGCACCGCCGGCCATGCGGAACACCGCGACCTGGGGGTCGAGGACGCCCTCCTCGACCGCCGACGTGGGCGTCGGCGCGAGGATGGTCACCTCCTCGATCTCGGCGTCGAACAGCCAGCGGGAGACGTCGACCTCGTGCACGAGGGAGTCGCGCACGATCATCTCCGAGCGGAAGTCACCGGCCACGCTCTTGTTGCGGTGGACGTGGTGCAGCAGCAGCGTCCGGCCGTGGTCGCCGGAGTCGAGCAGCGCCTTGAGCGCGGCGTACTCGGGGTCGAACCGGCGCATGAACCCCACCTGCACCAGCGCCCGCCCGCCCCGGGCCTCCGCCTCGACGAGCCGGTACGAGGATGCGGCGTCCATCGTCAACGGCTTCTCGCAGAGCACCGGCTTGCCGTGCTCCAGGCAGGCGAGCACCTGCTCCTCGTGCGCGAACCCGGGCGAGGCGATGAGCACGGCGTCGACCTCGTCGGACGCGACGAGCGCGAGCGCGTCGGCCACGAACGCGACGCCCTCCAGACCTTGCGCCAGCTCGCGCGCCCGGTCAGCCGCCGGGTCGGACACCGCCACCAGCCGCGCGCCAGAGATGCGGTGTGCGAGCCGCTGCGCGTGGTCGGCGCCCATCATCCCGACGCCCAGCAGGCCTACCCGCAGGTCGCTCATGACGGGTCTCCTTCACTCCACGGGGTGACCAGCGGTCGCTGCGCCTGCTGGTGTTCCCGGTAGGCCGCGTAGGCGGACTGCGTGCTCTCCAGCTCCGACACCGCGCTGACCGGCACGTCCCACCAGGCCCCGGTGTCCGGCGCGAAGACGAAGGGGTCGGTCTCGACGTGGATGACGACGGGGCCGCCGTCGGCCGGCCAGGCCTTGGCGGCCCTGATCGCCTCTTCCAGCTCGGCGGGCGAGTGCACCTCGATGACGTGCGCCCCGAGGCTGCGGGCGTTGGCCGCGAGGTCGACGGGGATGAGGTCGCCGTCGAGGCGGTGGCTCTGCTCGTCGCGGTAGCGGTAGCGGGTGCCGAACCGCTGGGAGCCCAGTGACTCCGATAGCGACCCGATCGAGTGGAACCCGCGGTTCTGCACGAGGACGACGACGACCTTGACCCGCTCCTGCACCGCCGTGACCAGCTCGGTCGGCATCATCAGGTAGCCGCCGTCGCCCACCATGGCGAACACGTCACGGTCGGGGTCGGCGAGGCGGATGCCGATGGACGCCGGCACCTCGTAGCCCATGCAGGAGTAGCCGTACTCGACGTGGTAGCCCTTGCGGTCACGCACCCTCCACAGCTTGTGCAGGTCGCCCGGCATCGAGCCGGCGGCGCAGAGCACCACGTCACGCGGGTCGCTGAGCTCGTTGACGGCGCCGAGCACCTGGCTCTGGGTGAGCAGGCCGTCGGCCAGAGCGTCCGTGACCTCGGCGGGTGGGTGGTAAGCCGCCTCGACCTGCGCGTCCCAGGCCGCCCACAGGGCCGCCTGGCGCTCCCGGTATGCCGCGTCGACGGCGAACCCGTCGAGGGCGGCGGTGAGCGCGGTGAGGGCCTCGCGCGCGTCGGCGACGACCGCGAGACCCGACTGCTTACCGGCGTCGAAGCGGGCGACGTTGACGTTGACGAAGCGAACGCCCCTGTCCTGGAACGCTGTACGCGACGCGGTGGTGAAGTCGCTCCACCGGGTGCCGACACCGATGACGACGTCGGCCTCCGTGGCGAGGGCGTTGGCGGCCGTCGTGCCCGTGGAGCCGACCGAGCCCATGAGCTGCGGGTGGCCGTGGACCAGCGACCCCTTGCCGGCCTGGGTCTCGCCGACGGGGATGCCGGTCGCGTCGCAGAACGCCTGCAGGGCATCCTCGGCGCCGGAGTAGTGGACCCCGCCGCCGGCCACGACCAGCGGCCGGCGGGCCGAGCGGATGAGCGCAGCCGCGTCGGCGACGTCGACCGCCTCGGGCACCGGGCGGGCGATGCGCCACACCCGGGTCGCGAACAGGGCTTCGGGCCAGTCGAACGCCTCGGCCTGCACGTCCTGGGGCAGGGCGATGGTCACCGCTCCGGTCTCCACCGGGTCAGTGAGGACGCGCATGGCGCCGAGCAGCGCCGACGGCAGCTGTTCCGGCCGGGTGACCCGGTCGAAGAAGCGCGACAGCGGCCGGAACGCGTCGTTGACGGTGACGTCACCCGCATACGGCTGCTCGAGCTCCTGGAGCACCGGGCCCGAGACCCGGGTGGCGAAGATGCCGGAGGGCAGCAGCAGCACCGGGATCCGGTTGATCGTGGCCAGGGCCGCGCCGGTGAGCATGTTGGTCGAGCCGGGCCCGACCGACGCGGTGCAGACCCACGTCTGCAGACGGTCCTTCTGGCGGGCGTAGCCCACGGCCGTGTGCACCATGGCCTGCTCGTTGCGAGCGAGCACGTAGGGCAGCCGCCCGTCGCCCTCGGCGAGCAGCTCGTTCTCCAGCAGGGCCTGGCCGATGCCGGCGACGTTGCCGTGACCGAAGATGCCGAAGCACCCCGCGAACAGCTTCTGTCGCTCGCCGTCGCGCTCCGTCCACTGGGCGGCGAGGAACCGCACCACCGCCTGGGCGACGGTCAGCCGGACGGTGGTGTCGGTCACGGGGTCCCTCCCAAGGGGAGTCGGGGGTCGACGTCCTGCGTCGCCCAGGTCTCGCGCACCCAGCCGTGGGCCGGGTCGTCACAGATCAGCCAGGCCCGCTCGGCGCCGTCGTGCACCGGTCCGGCCATGACGTTGAGGTAGTAGAGGTCGTAGCCGGGCACGGCCATCGCGGGCCCGTGCCAGCCGAACGGCACGAGCACGACGTCACCGCTGCGCACCTCGGCCAGCACGTCGATCTGGCGGTCTCCCGTGCCGTAGACCCGCAGGTAGCCGATCGGGTCGGCGCCGGGAGTGGCGGGCGCTCCGGTCTCCGGCTGCACCTCGACGTAGTAGATCTCCTCGAGCTCGGACTCGACGCCGGCGCGGTGCTCGTCGTGCTTGTGGGGCGGGTAGGAGCTCCAGTTGCCTGCGGGGGTGACCACCTCGCAGGCGATGAGCCGCTCGGCGTCGAGCACGCCGGGTGTGCCGAAGTTGCGC
>JBDSYO010000224.1:0-4296 GCA_039925625.1 Lapillicoccus sp.
GCTTCCCGGTCGGGCTCGGAGAAGTTCCACTCCGGTCTGGTCCCGCACGCTGGGGCCGACAGCGACCGGTTCCGCGAGGTCTGTGCGCTGGGGGAGGTCGCCGGCCGGCTCGGCGAGGTGGTCGGGAGCACGGTCGACGCCGACGTGGCGCTCCTCTGGGACTACCAGGCCGCCTGGGCCTCGAACGGCCCGGCGATGCCGTCCTCCGAGCTGGACTACGCGGACACCGCGCAGGCCGTGCACCGCCTGCTGCGCGAGCATGGGGTCACCTGCGACGTCGTGCACCCGTCGGCCGACCTGTCGGGCTACCGGGTCGTCGTCGTCCCGACCCTCTACCTCGTGACCGACGCCCACGCCGCCGCCGTGGCCGCCGCCGCGCAGCGCGGCGCGCAGGTGCTCGTCACGTTCTTCTCGGGCATCGCCGACCAGGACGACCACATCCGCCTCGGCGGCTACCCCGGGGCGTTCCGCGACCTGCTCGGCCTCCGCGTCGAGGAGCTGTTCCCGCTGCTGCCCGGCGAGGAGGTCGCGCTGGAGGGAGGGGGCGGAGGGCGGCTGTGGTCGGAGGACGTCCACGTCGGCTCCGCCGAGGTGCTCGACCGCTATGCGCGGGGCCCCCTGGCCGGTCGGCCGGCCGTCACGCGCCGGGCCGCCGGCACGGGCGCCGCGTGGTACCTCAGCACGCTGCACGACGACGCCCGGCTCGCTGCGCTGCTCGCGCAGGTGCTCGACGCCGCGCAGGTCCGTCCGGCGGCCAACGTGCCCCCGGGGGTGGACGCCGTCCGGCGGCGCCGCGGTGACGCGTCGTGGCTCTTCCTCGTCAACGACACGACCGCCGAACAGTCGGTGCCGGCCGACGGGCACGACCTCGTCGCCGACCGACCCGTCGTCCGGACCGTCCGGCTGCCCCCGCGCGGGGTCGCCGTCGTGCGGGAGACCTGAGCCGTGCTGGCCGGTCAGCGACGCTCGGCCATCCTCGCGCTGGTGCAGGAGTCCGGCGCCGTCCGGGTCGCCGACCTCGTCGACCACCTCGGCGTCTCCGACATGACGGTGCGGCGCGACATCGAGCAGCTGGCCCGCGAGGGACGGGTCGAGCGCGTCCACGGCGGAGCGCTGGCGGTCGGTCTGGCCAGTGCCCATGAGCCGGGGTTCCTCGCCAAGTCGTCGCTCATGACCGGGGAGAAACGGGCGATCGCCCACCGGGCCGCCGCCCTCGTCGAACCCGGGTCGAGCATCGGCATCTCCGCCGGGACGACGACCTACGAGCTGGCCCGGCTGCTGCGCGGCATACCCGACCTCACCGTCGTCACCAACTCGATGCCCGTCGCCCAGCTGCTGCACGAGGCGCCGACCGAGGGCCAACGCGTCGTGCTCACCGGTGGGGTACGCACGCCCTCCGACGCGCTCGTCGGGCCGGTGGCCGTCACCGCGCTGCGCACGCTGCACGTCGACCGGCTGTTCCTCGGCGCCCACGGCATCGACGCCAAGGCGGGGCTCACCACGCCCAACCTCGTGGAGGCCGAGACCAACCGGGCCCTCGTCGACTCCGCCCGGCAGGTCTGCATCCTCGCCGACCACACCAAGTGGGGGGTGGTCGGCCTGAGCACGTTCATCGACCTGGCCGACGTCGACCTGCTCATCACCGACGACGGCATCTCCGCCCGCGCGCGAGCGGCCCTCGTCGAGGCGGTGGACTCGCTCATCGTGGCCAAGGTCGGCCGCCGGCCCTCGGCCCGCCAGTCCGGCTAGCGAGAAACCCCGGAGCCCACGGCCACGGCGGCGCCGTACCCTGGACCCATGGCTAGTGAGACCGTCGACCAGGCCGCCGTCGACCTCGTGGCCCGGCTGGCGGGTGACGCGAAGACCGCCGCGCGCCGGCTCGCCCTGCTGCCGCGGTCCGCCAAGGACGAGGCCCTGCTCGCCGTCGCCGACGCCCTCGTGTCGGCCACCGGGACGCTCGTCGCCGCCAACGCCGAGGACCTCGAGCGGGGGCGGGCGAAGGGCCTGTCCAGCGGGCTGCTCGACCGGCTCATGCTGGACGCCCGGCGGATCGCCGCCATCGCCCAGGCGGTGCGCGACATCGCCGGCCTGCCCGACCCCGTCGGCGAGGTGGTGCGGGGGTCGACGCTGCCCAACGGGCTGCAGATCCGCCAGCTGCGGGTGCCGATGGGCGTCGTCGCCATGATCTACGAGGCGCGCCCCAACGTCACCGTCGACGCCGCCGCACTCGCCCTCAAGAGCGGCAACGCCGTGATCCTGCGCGGGGGTTCCGCCGCCGCGTCCAGCAACCGGGCACTCGTCGGGGTCATCCGCCAGGCCCTGACCTCGGTCGGCCTCGACGAGAACGCCGTATGCCTGCTCGACGGCGGCGGCCACGACGCCGCCCGCGCGCTGATGACCGCCCGCGGCCTCGTCGACCTGCTCATCCCCCGCGGCGGCGCCGACCTCATCCAGACCGTCGTCCGCGAGTCGACGGTGTCCGTCATCGAGACCGGCATCGGGGTCAACCACGTCTACGTCGACGCCGCGGCCGACCTCGACCGCGCCCTCGACATCGTCGTCAACGCCAAGGCCCAGCGCCCCAGCGTCTGCAACGCCGCCGAGACCCTGCTTGTGCACGAGGGCATCGCCGACGCGTTCCTGCCGAAGGTCATGGCCGGCCTCGGCTCGGCGGGCGTCGTCGTCCACGCCGCCCCCGAGCTGCGCGAGCACGCCGAGGCGGCGGGGGCGGCATACGCCCTGGCGAGCGACGAGGACTTCCGCACCGAGTGGTACTCCCTCGACCTCAGTGTGCGCACCGTGCCCGACCTCGACGCCGCGCTGGAGCACATCCGCACGTTCGGGACGCAGCACACCGAGGTCATCGTCACCGAGGACCGGAAGGCCTCCCGCCGCTTCACCGCCGAGGTCGACGCGGCCGTCGTCATCGTCAACGCCTCCAGCCGGTTCACCGACGGCAGCGAGTTCGGGTTTGGCGCCGAGATCGGCATCTCGACCCAGAAGCTCCACGCCCGCGGCCCGATGGCCCTGCCCGAGCTGACGACGACCAAGTGGGTCGTCGAGGGTGACGGCCAGATCCGCGGGTGAGGTCGACCGGCCGCCCGGCCACGTCACGGGCCTCGCTCCACCGGATCGTCACGCGGCAACGGCATACCGTCGACCACTGACCACACCGTGGTCGGATGACGACCGCGCGCCTGGCATGATGCCCACCGTGGAGGGCACCGAGGTCCGCAAGCTGGCCGCGCTGGAGGACACCCATTGGTGGTACCGGGAGCGCCGTCACCTGTTGGCGAAGGCGCTCGCGGGTGTGACCCCCGGCCCGGCCCTCGACATCGGCGCGGCCGGCGGGGGCAACACCCGCGTCCTGCGTGACCTGGGCTGGACCCCGGTCGCCATGGAGTACGGCGAGGAGGGCGCCGAGGTCGCCCACGAACGGGGCCTCGCCACCGTGCGGGCCGACGCCCGCCACCTCCCGCTCGCCGACGGGTCGCTGCGCCTCGTCGTGGCGTTTGACATCCTCGAGCACATCGAGGAGGACGACCAGGCGGTCGCCGAGATCCACCGGGTGCTCGGCCCGGGCGGCACGTTCCTCGTCGCCGTCCCGGCCGACCCCCGGCTCTGGTCGGCCCATGACGAGGCCGTCGACCACGTCCGCCGCTACACCCGCGAGACGCTCTCGAGCGTGCTGCACCGGAACGGCTTCGACATCGCGGAGATGACGTCGTGGAACGTCCTGCTGCGCCCCGTCGTGGCGATGCGGCGCAAGAAGGCGGCCGGCAGCGACCTCGACGACCTCCACCCCATGGTCAACACGGCGCTGCGCGCGGTCATCACCGCCGAGCGCTACCTACCGGTCAAGCAGCTCCCCGGCGTGAGCCTCCTCGTCACGGCGCACCCGCGGGGCTGACCCCACCGGCACCACCGGCACAGGCGCCAACGGCACGACGGGCACCACGGGCACCACGGGCTCAGCGGCATACCTGCTGTCGGGGGTCTGGGCGACCGGAGTGTGCCCGGCGGCGAGCCGCGTCTCCGGCGGGAGCGGCGTGTCGGTGGGCCCGTGCTTGCCGGTCGTGGCCGTGTGGGAGTCGTAGGCGACGAAGTAGGTGGGCCGCGCCTGCATCTGGGTGTACATCCGCCCGATGTACTCGCCCAGCAGACCGAGGCAGAGCAGCTGCACGGCGCCCACCGAGGCGACGATGAGCACGGTCGAGGTCCAACCGGCAACCGTATGCCCACTGAAGCCGGCGAGGATCGCGTAGGCCGCGAGCAGCACCGCGAGCACCCCACCGC
>JBDSYO010000225.1:0-6847 GCA_039925625.1 Lapillicoccus sp.
GTTCCACGCTCATCGTCTTCGGCAGCGAACTGGTACTGGCGCCCACGGTGGCTCCTTTGACATGGGGGGAGCCCAGCCGGCGCTGGGCGTAGCGCCGAGCATGGGGCATATGCGTCCAACCTGTCAACCGGTTGACCAATATTCCTATGGCCAGCCGTGAGCGCCGCGCGGCCCAGGCGGGCCGGCGGGCGTCAGGACGGGGTCAGGAGGCGGCCTCGTCCAACGAGGAGAGCAGCCGCTCACCAGCGCTGACCATGTGCTGGCTCATCGCCGCTCCGGCCTGGTCGGGGTCGCGGGCCGTCAGGGCGGCGGCGATCGCCGTGTGCTCGCGCAGGGTGAGGCGGGTGTGGGCGACCGTGTCGACCGCCCGCTCGACCCAGACCCGGATCAGGGAGCGGACCGTGGTGAGCAGGTCCTGCAACAGGGAGTTGCCCGCTGCCTCGGCGATGAGCTGGTGGAAGCGCATGTCGGCCTCGACGAAGACGGGGAAGTCTTCACGATGCGCCCGCATCGTCGCCACGGTGGCCTTGATCTCGGCCAGCTGGGCGTCCGTCATCGCGACCGCCGCGAGGCGCGCCACCTGCACCTCGAGGGCCTGACGCACCTGCACCAGCTCGGCGGTCTTGGGCTGACCCAGCCAGAGGCCCCAGCTGAGGGTCTGTGGGAGCAGCTCGGAGACGCTGCCCTTGAGGTAGGTGCCCGATCCCGGGCGTACGTTGACGATCCCCAGCAGCTCGAGGGCAGCCAGTGCCTCGCGGACGGCGGACCGGCCGACCCCCAGGCGGGTGGCGAGCTCGCGCTCCGCCGGCAGTCGCGCCCCCGGCTCGATCTGTCCGGAGGTGAAGTAGTCGAGCAGCCGGCGGGTGACCGCCGAGACGGCACTCACCGGCTGGATGATGTCGAGGGGCTCCAGGCCGGAGCCGTCAGCGGAGCGGGCCGAGCCACGGTCTTCGCTGGTCACCTTCGCACCCTACATCGCGAAGCCCAGTGTTCAACCGGTTGACTGGTTGACCAATCTGTGTCAAGGTAGCCGCGCAGCACACCACCACCACACGAGGGAGTGAGGTCCCGTGGCCATCGGCCTCAGCACGTACAGCTTCTTCTGGCAGTGGCACGAGACCGCGGAGCACCCTGCCAGCTTGACCGACCTGGTCGTCAAGACCGCCGGCTGGGGTGTCGACCTCCTCCAGATCTGCGACTACCCGCTGGTCGAGTCCTACTCCAAGGAGCAGCTCGACGCCCTGCTGGAGACCGGCGACGCCTACGGCGTGCGGTTCGAGCTCGGGACCCGAGGGCTGAGCACCGAGCACCTCACCCGCTACCTGCGGCTGGCCCAGCACCTGCGCGCCCCGCTGGTGCGCACGATGATCAAGGCCGAGGAGGCCGACGACGCCGTCGACCTGGTGCGGGCCGTCATCGCCGACTACGAGGCGGCGGGAGTCACGATCGCGCTGGAGACCTACGAGCAGGTGCCGACCCGCCGTCTGCTCGACGTCGTCGAGACCATCGACTCCCCCCACCTGGGCGTGTGCCTCGACCCGGGCAACTGCGTCGCGGCCCTCGAGACGCCGCGCTCCACCATCGACCTCGTCGCCGACCGGGTGGTGAACGTCCACGTCAAGGACTTCCGGTTCACCCGCCAGGGCGGCTGGGTCGGCTTCACGTTCGCCGGAGCCCCGCTCGGCGAGGGCCTGCTCGACTACGACCACCTCGTCACGAGGGCCCGGGTCCACGAGCGGGGCCTCAGCCAGATCATCGAGCACTGGCTCGTCTGGCAGGGCGACAGCGCCACGACGTGTCGCCTCGAGGACGAGTGGACCCAGCACAACCTCGCCTGGCTGCGTCGACGCGAGCCCCGGACGAGCGAGCACAACCCCCGACCCGACCGCCAGCCCACCCCCGCCTAGAGGAGCCCTAGACCGATGACTGCATCGACCGACACCCTGACCACCACCCCCATCGACACGCTCACCATCGCCGTCATCGGCGCCGGCGGCAAGATGGGGATGCGCGTCTCGAACAACCTGGTCAAGACCGACCACACCGTCTACTACGTGGAGAACTCTCCCGCCGGCCGCGAGCGCACCACCGCCGAGGGACGCACCTTGACGGAGCTCGCCGACGCCACCAAGGACGCCGACGTCGTCATCCTCGCCGTGCCCGACATCGCCCTGGAGCCGGTGACCCGTCAGGTCGTCCCGACCCTGGAGCCCGGCACCGTCGTGCTCACCCTCGACCCGGCTGCCGCCTACGCCAACCTGCTGCACCAGCGTGAGGACGTGCACTACGTCGTGGCGCACCCGTGCCACCCGTCGGTGTTCCTGCGCCGCCACACCGACGAGGAGTATGCGGACACGTTCGGCGGCATCGCCGCTCCTCAGGACGTCGTGTCGGCCTACGAGGGCGACGACGAGACCAAGCGGGCCCAGGCCGAGGCGGTCATCCGCGCGATGTACGCCCCCGTCATCGACGTGCACTGGGTCACGGTCAAGCAGCTCGCACAGTGCGAGCCCACCCTCGTGGAGACCATCGCCTGCATGATCGGCGAGTTCCTCAAGGAGTCGCTGCACGAGGCCGTGCACACCATGGGCATCCCCGAGCCGGCCGCGCGCGCCATCCTCCTCGGCCACACCCAGGTCGCCCTGGCCAACGCCCTGCAGGGCGACAACCCGTTCTCCGACGCGTGCATGATCGCCATGGGCTACGGCCGCGACAAGATCATCAAGGAGGACTGGAAGGTCATCTTCGAGGACGCCGAGCTCGACAAGAACCTGCAGGCGATGCTCCACCTGCCGCAGCCCATCCAGCGATGACGCTGATCCTCAACACCCGCGAGACGTTCGCGGCGCAGAGCCTCGCCGGGTTCGTCGCTGCGAACGCGGCCCGGGTGCGCAGCGCTCCGGGCGGCGTGGTCCGCTCCACCCGGCGCCGGCCGGGCAAGGTGGCCGTCGTCGTCGGCGGGGGGTCGGGGCACTACCCGGCGTTCGCCGGCATGGTGGGCACCGGCCTGGCCGACGGGGCCGTGTGCGGCGACGTGTTCGCCTCGCCGTCGACCCGTCAGGTCATGGATGTCTGCCGAGCCGTCGACCAGGGCGCCGGGGTGTGGCTCAGCTTCGGCAACTACGCCGGAGACGTCCTCAACTTCTCGGCCGCCGCCACCCGGCTGCGAGCGCAGGGGATGGACCTGGAGGTGCTTGCTGTGACCGACGACGTCGCCAGTGCCGGCCCCGACGAGCGGCACCGCCGTCGCGGCGTGGCCGGGGACCTCGTCGTCTTCAAGGTGGCAGGCGCCGCGGCGGAGGAGGGGTACGACCTCGCTGCCGTGGCGGGTGTCGCCACCCGCGCCAACGACCGCACCCGCACCTTCGGCGTCGCCTTCGCCGGATGCACCCTGCCAGGCGCGGACGCACCCCTGTTCAGCCTCGACGAGGGCACGATGGCCCTCGGGCTGGGCGTCCACGGCGAACCCGGTGTCGGCGACGCCCCCCTGCCCACCGCCGACGAGCTCGCGCAAACCCTGGTCGAGACCGTCCTCGCCGACGCGCCCGGCGGGTCGGCGCGGGTGGCGGTGCTCCTCAACGGCCTCGGGTCGGTCAAGTACGAGGAGCTCTTCGTGCTGTGGGACAGCGTGCGGCCCCTGCTCGAGGCGGCCGGGCTCGACCCCGTCGCCCCGGAGGTCGGCGAGCTGATGACGAGCCTCGACATGGCCGGCTGCTCGTTGACCCTCACCTGGCTCGACGACGAGCTGGAGCGGCTGTGGCTCGCGCCGGCCGACAGCCCGGCCTACCGGCGTACCCTGCCCGAGCCCCTCGACCCGACGCCGGTGACCGCCGCCGCCGCCCCTCCCGCGATCCGCACCAGCGGGGAGGCGGGACACCGCGGCGCCCGGTGCGTGCTGTCGGCCCTCACCGCGGTCGACGTGCGGCTTCAGGACCTCGAGGACGAGCTCGGCCGTCTCGACGCCGTCGCCGGTGACGGCGACCACGGCCGCGGGATGGCCCGAGGCTCCGCCGCGTGCGTCGCCGCCGCCCGCGAGGCGGTCGACGCCGGCGCCGACGCGCCGACGACGCTTCGCCTCGGCGGCGAGGCCTGGGCCGACCGGGCGGGCGGCACGTCCGGCGCGCTGTGGGGGGCCGGACTGCTCGCCGCGGCCGAGGCCCTCCCCCAGGACGTCGTGCCCACCGGGCCGGACGTCGTCTCCGCGGTCGTGGCCGCATGGGTCCAGGTGACGACGATCGGCGGGGCACAGGTCGGGGACAAGACCCTGGTGGACGCCCTCGAGCCGTTCGCCCGGACGCTGCGCCGGCGTACCGAGGACGGCGACGACCTCCACACCGCCTGGGCCGCCGCCGCGAGCGCCGCCGACGAGGGAGCCACCTCGACCCGCGCGATGGCCGCCAGGATGGGTCGCTCCCGCGTGCTCGGCGAGAAGAGCCTCGGCACCCCCGACCCCGGCGCTACCTCTCTGGCCGCCTGTATGCGGGCCCTGGAGCCCCTCATGGGGCAGGACGAGCGCACCCCGACGACGGAGGAACGACGATGAGCAGCCCCACGACCGGACTCCGCGTGCTCGTCGGCAGCGACAGCGCGGGCGTCGACTACAAGGACGCCATCTACGCCGACCTGCTCGCCGACGAGCGGCTGGCCAGTGTCGTCGACCTCGGGGTGCCGGCCGACGACACCGCGGCGAAGACCTATCCGAGCGTGGCCATCGAGGCCGCCACCCTCATCGCCGCCGGGGACGCCGACCGGGCGATCCTGTTCTGCGGCACGGGGATCGGCGTCGCCATCTCGGCCAACAAGGTGCCCGGCATCCGCGCCACCGTGGCGCACGACTCGTTCAGCGTCGAGCGGTCGATCCTCTCCAACGACTGCCAGGTGCTCACGATGGGTCAGCGGGTCATCGGGCTCCAGCTGGCCCGGCGGCTCGCCGCGGAGTGGCTCGGCTACACCTTCGACCCGGCGTCCCACTCGCAGGCCAACGTCGAGGAGCTCGAGCGCTACGAGTCCACACCCCACCGATGAGCGGGGGCCGGCCGGCCCGGGTCGTCGCGGTCAGCCTGAAGATGTACTTCGGTCACGCGCGCACGATGGCCTACTGCGACGCGCTGGCCGCGGTGGCCGAGGCCGAGCCGGGCGTCGGGTCCGGCGCTGTGGAGCTCGTCGTGCTGCCGTCCTTCGTCTCCGTGCCGGGTGCGCTGTGGCACCTGTCCGGCACGGCGGTGCGGGTCGGTGCGCAAGACCTCGCGTCCCACGACGAGGGCGCCTACACCGGTGAGGTCTCGGGGGCCGTCCTGCGCGAGTTCGGCTGCACCCACGTCGAGGTGGGGCACGCCGAGCGCCGGACCCTGTTCGGGGAGGGCCCCGACGTCGTCGCCGCCAAGGTCCGGGCAGCGGTCCGCAACGGGCTGACCCCGCTCCTCTGTGTCGGTGAGGCCGACCGCATGCCCCCCGCCGACGCCGCCGCCGAGGTCCTGCGCCAGGTCGTCGACGCCCTCCCGGCCGGCCTCGACTCCGAGGTCCTGCTGGCGTACGAGCCGTTCTGGGCCATCGGCGCCGAGCGCCCGGCCTCCCCCGTCCACGTCGCCGAGGTCGTCGCCCACCTGCGCGTCGCGGTCGGCTCCCGGTGGCCCGGCCTCCGGGTCGTCTATGGGGGCAGCGCCGGACCCGGCCTCGCCACCACCCTCGGCGACGCCGTCGACGGGCTGTTCCTCGGCCGCTTCGCCCACGACCCGGAGGCCGTTCGCACCGTCGTGCGGGAGTATGCCGCCCTCGTCCAGCCTGGGTGAGCGGGCGATGGGGTGACCGAAATGTGACCCAGCGTTACCCGAGTGATAGGTGATCGCCCTGGTGCCAGAGTGATCCACCCGGCTACCGTGAGGCGGTTCAGGGCGGGCGTCAACCCCGCCCGAGACCGACGAGAGGGCAGCCGATGGTGCGGTGGCGTGGTGCCCTCGGAGCGTGCGCGGGACTCGCGCTCGTCTCGTCCACCGCTTTCGCGCCCTCCGCTCAGGCCGCTCAGGCCGACCGCGGCCCGACCTACCCCTCGAGCGACGACGTCAGCGCGGCGCTGTCGGCGGTCGGCACCGCGCAGAGCCAGGTCGCCGGGCTGGACACCCAGCTGGCGGAGGCGCGTGCCACCCTGTCCGACCTCACCGACGCGGCCGCGGTCTCCGACATGGCCGCGGGCAGCGCGCGCCGCCTGCTGGAGCAGCGCAGCACGCAGAGCGCCGCCGCCCAGGACGCCGCCCGCACCGCGGTCGCGCGCGCCGACGACGCCGACCTGACCCTGTCGATGTATGCCGCTCAGGTCTACCAGCAGGGCAGTGGCACCCTCGGCACGCTCGACCTGTTCCTCGGCTCCGGGGGGCCGCAGGACGCCCTCGACCGTGCGTCCGGCATCGAGGCCGTCGGCGAGGAGCGCGCCCACCTGCTCGGCGAGGCATCGGCGACGCGGTTGCTCGCCGACGCGGCCGGACGAGCGGCTCAGGAGGCGGTGTCGCATCAGCACGACGCCGCCGCCGCGGCCGAGCTCGCCGCGGCCCAGGCCCGGGTCGACGCGGACCGCGCCGCGACGCGGACCCAGCAGATCCAGGACCAGATGCGCGCCGTGGTCGTGCAGCTCGCCGCCTTGCGGCAGACGTCCGCCGACCTGGAGCAGCAACGTCAGGCCGGACTCGCCGCCGAGGAGGAGGCCCGCCGGCTGGAGGCCGTACGCCAGGCGGCCATCGCCGCCGCGCAGGAGGCCGAACGCCAGGCGGCCGCGCAGGCCGCGGTTCGCCAGAAGCAGGCGGCCGCCGCGGAGCTGGCCGCCCGCAACGCCCGGGAGGCGGCCGCCGCGGCCGCC
>JBDSYO010000226.1:0-5631 GCA_039925625.1 Lapillicoccus sp.
TCCGCCTGGACGGCCATGGCCAACGTCCTCGGTGGCGAGCACGACGAGCTCTACAGCGCCTACCGGCACGTGCTGGCCCGCGACCCCGGCGTCAAGGTGCACCTCTACGGCAAGGGGGTGCGCCCCGGCCGCAAGATCGGGCACGTCAACGTGTCGTCCGGCTCGTTGGAGGACGCCCGCGCCCGCGCTACCCACGCCGCGGGTTACCTCGCCGGAGCGATCGATGAGTGACGGGGCCACGGTCGTCGTCGGCGTCGTCATGGGCAGCGACAGCGACTGGCCGGTCATGGAGCAGGCGGCGGTCGCGCTGCGCGAGATGGGGATCGGCTACGAGGCCGACGTCGTCTCCGCCCACCGGATGCCGGACGCGATGATCGCCTACGGCAGGGATGCGGCCGAGCGTGGGCTGCGGGTCATCATCGCGGGAGCGGGGGGTGCCGCCCACCTGCCGGGCATGCTCGCCGCCGTCACGCCGCTGCCGGTCATCGGCGTGCCCGTGCCGCTCACGCACCTCGACGGGATGGACTCCCTGCTCTCCATCGTGCAGATGCCGGCGGGGGTGCCGGTCGCCACGGTCTCGATCGGGGGCGCACGGAACGCGGGGCTCCTGGCCGCCCGCATCCTCGGTGCCGGCGAGGGCGCGGAGGCGGCCCGCATCCGCGCCGCCATGGTCGCGTTCCAGGCCGAGCTGCACGACGTGGCCACCGCGAAGGGCCGTGCGCTGCGCGACCGGGACGCCTCCGGCCGCTGAGGTCGAGCGCCTCGGTCAGCCCACGATGGCGCCGGCACCGTCCCCGGGCTCGAGCCGGGGGTGCTCGATCCGCGGGCAGGCGTCCATGACGACGGCCAGGCCGGCGCGCCGGGCCCGCTCGGCGGCCGCCTCGTCGACCACCCCCAGCTGCATCCACACGGCGGCGACGCCGAGCCGGTCCTTCTCGGCGATGGCCTCGTCGACGACGGCGCCCACCTTCCGGGAGTTGACGAAGCAGTCGACCACGTCGACGGGCTGGTCGTCGGGCACGTCGGCGAGGCGGGCATACCCGCTCGCTCCGAGCACGGTCTCGGCCGACGGGTGCACCGGCACCACCCGCATACCCAGCTCGGCCTCGAGGAACTGCGCGATGCCGTAGGCGGCGCGGCTGCGGTTGGTCGACAGCCCCACCACCGCCCACGTCGCGGGCGTCAGCAGGAGATCCCGGATGACGACCGGGTCGTTGTCGTACCTCGTCATCGCGCCATCCTGGCACTCGACGGCACGTGACGGCACCGTCGGCCCCGGGGCGCGGGGCGCGGGGCGCAGGCGCCGGTGACATGATGCGAGAGGCCCTCCTCATCGGGCCGTGCATCCGTGCATCTGTATCACGGTACGTCGACGACGAAAAGGTGACCCATGAGATTCGGCATGTTCGTTCCGCAGGGCTGGCGCATGGACCTTGCCGGCATCGCGCCCGCCCAGCACTGGAACACGATGCTGGGACTGGCCAAGCGGCTCGACGACAACGCCGACTGGGAGTCGCTCTGGGTCTACGACCACTTCCACACCGTGCCGGAGCCGACCCAGGACGCGACGCACGAGGCCTGGTCGCTCATGGCCGCGTATGCCGCCGCGACCAGCCGGGTGCGCCTCGGCCAGATGTGCACGTGCATGTCGTACCGCAACCCCGCCTACCTCGCGAAGGTGGCCGCGACGATCGACGTCATCTCCGGCGGCCGGGTCGAGATGGGCATCGGCGGTGGCTGGTACGAGCACGAGTGGCGGGCCTACGGCTACGGCTTCCCCAGCGCGGGCGAGCGCCTCGGCCGGCTGCGCGACGGGGTGGAGATCTTCCGCCAGATGTGGACCACGGGCGGCGCCACCCACCACGGCAAGTACTACACGGTCGACGGGGCCATCGGGCAGCCGCGCCCGCTGCAGGGCACCACCGTCAAGGGTTCGGAGGCCAACGGCATCCCCATGTGGGTGGCGGGCGGCGGCGAGAAGGTCACGCTGAAGATCGCTGCGGAGTACGCCGACTACACCAACTTCGACGGGTCGCCCGAGGGCTTCGCGGCCAAGAGTGCCATCCTCGAGGGGCACTGCCAGACGGTGGGACGGGACTACGGCTCCATCGTGCGCAGCGCCAACTACAACGTGATCATCGGCGAGAACCAGAAGGAGGTCGACGACCGCATCGCGTGGGTCGGCGACCACCTGCGCAAGGCCGGCATCTCCGACGCCGTGGTCGATGGCCAGGTCAACGGCGCGAAGAGCGGCCCCGCGGTGGGCACGCCCGAGCAGATCGTCGAGTCGCTGCAGGCGATGGAGAAGCTCGGGATGACCTACGCCATCACGAACTTCGCCGAGGCGGCCTACGACACCTCCGGCATCGAGCTCTTCGAGCAGCAGGTCATCCCGCACCTGCGCGGGTCCAGCGCCTGATGGGCTGGTCGGCCGCTGACATCCCGTCCCAGGAGGGCCGGGTCGTCGTCGTGACCGGTGCCAACAGCGGCATCGGCCTCGAGGCGGCCAAGGTGTTGTCGCGCAAGGGTGCTCACGTCGTCATGGCGTGTCGCAACCTCGACAAGGGCGAGCGCGCCCGTACCGAGGTGGGTGGCTCCGCGGAGGTCCGCCACCTCGACCTCGCCTCGCTCGCGTCGGTCCGTGAGTTCGCGGCCGCCGTCGAGGGCCGGATCGACGTGCTCGTCAACAACGCCGGGGTCATGGCCCCGCCGCTGGCGCGGACCCAGGACGGCTTCGAGTCGCAGTTCGGCTCGAACTTCCTCGGGCCGTTCGCCCTCACCGGGCTTCTGCTACCCCAGATCACCGACCGGGTGGTCACCGTCTCCTCGGTCGCCCACCGCTCGGGGAGCATCGACCTGCGGGACCCGAACTGGGAGCGACGGCGCTACCGGCGCTGGGCGGCATACGGGCAGAGCAAGCTGGCCGACCTGATGTTCGCCTACGAGCTGCAGCGACGGCTGCTGCTCGCGGGCTCGACCGTCCGGTCGATGGCGGCTCACCCGGGGTACGCCTCGACGAACCTGCAGCGCTACCTGCCCGGCCCGGCGGCCTCCTTCCAGAGCGTGCTCGAGCGGGTCAACCTCGCGCAGCCGGCGGCCGCGGGGGCCCTGCCGACGCTGTACGCAGCGACCGCACCGGACCTGTTCGGCGGCGCCTACGTCGGGCCGTCCGGGCCGTTCGAGTCCGCCGGGCTGCCGACCATCGTCGGGTCGTCCAAGGCCTCGCGAGACCTCGACGTGCAGCGCGGACTGTGGGACCTGGGCGTGCGGCTGACCGGGGTCGACCCGGGCCTGCCGGCGGGTGTGGTCTGACCCACGGCCGCGTCCTGACGCGCATACCCAGCGGTAACCTGTCGCTCGTGAGCACCGGGAACCCGTCCTTCGACCTCTACCAGCCGTCCGAGGAGCACGAGGCGGTCCGCGAGGCCGTGCGCGCCATCAGCCAGGACAAGATCGCGCCGTATGCGGCCGAGGTCGACGAGGACGCTCGCTACCCCCAGGAGGCGCACGACGCGCTCGTGGCCAGCGACTTCTTCGCGCCCCACGTGCCCGAGGCCTACGACGGCGTGGGTGCCGACGCGCTCGCGGTGTGCATCGTCCTCGAGGAGGTCGCCCGGGTCTGCGCGTCCAGCTCGCTCATCCCGGCCGTCAACAAGCTCGGGTCGATGCCGGTGATCCTCGCCGGGTCGGAAAAGCTGAAGCAGCGCTACCTGACGCCCTTGGCCCGCGGCGAGGCGGGGTTCTCCTACGGGCTGTCCGAGCGTGAGGCCGGGTCGGACACCGCAGCCATGAAGACCCAGGCGCGCCGCGACGGTGACGACTGGGTGCTCAACGGCCAGAAGTCGTGGATCACCAACGCCGGTGTCTCGCAGTACTACACCGTGCTCGCCGTCACCGATCCGGACGGCCGGCGCGGCGCCAACATCAGCGCCTTCGTCGTCGACAAGGACGACGCGGGGTTCACCTTCGGTGAGAAGGAGCGCAAGCTCGGCATCAAGGGCAGCCCCACCCGCGAGCTGTACTTCGACGACGTCCGCCTCCCGGGTGACCGGATCATCGGGGCCGAGGGCGAGGGGCTGAAGATCGCCCTGCGCACTCTCGACCACACGCGCATCACCATCGGTGCGCAGGCCGTCGGCATCGCCCAGGGTGCGCTCGACGCCGCGGTCGACTACGTCAAGGAGCGCCGCCAGTTCGGCAAGGCGGTCGCGGAGTTCCAGGGCATCCAGTTCATGCTCGCCGACATGGCGATGACCCTGGAGGCGGCCCGGCAGATGGTCTACGTCGCCGCGGCCAAGTCGGAGCGGAACGACCGCGACCTCGCCTTCTTCGGCGCGGCGGCGAAGTGCTTCGCCAGCGACGTGGCCATGCAGATCACCACCGACGCCGTGCAGCTCCTCGGCGGGGCGGGCTACGTCAAGGACTTCCCCGTGGAGCGGATGATGCGCGACGCCAAGATCACCCAGATCTACGAAGGCACCAACCAGATCCAGCGCGTCGTCATGGCCCGCCAGCTGCTGAACCGCTAGCCACCCCGCCGTCCCGGTAGGCCAAGTCAGCCCGGTCGCCGCCGCAGCCACCCGAAGGCCGCCAACGCGATGAGCCCGGCGACGACCAGCAACAGCGCCGTCTCGGTCAGCTGGAGCGGCCAGAACCGGTCGGCCGGTACGTAGGAGAGGTGCTGGCGGTAGCCCTCAGCCGTCAGCCGGGCGAGGCACGGGTCCGCGTCCGCGGCGCGCTGAGGGCCCAGGGGCAGGGCGGCCCCACCGCCGGCCGAGGTGTGGTCGGCGCAGGCGGTGAACCACGAGGGCAGGGCCGATGGGCGACCGGACGCGTCGACGGTCTGGTTGACCAGCACCCAGTCGCCGCGGTGCCCGGTAGCGAGGGAGAGGGTGAGGGGGCCGCCCGGCGCCTCGAGGCTCAGGCTGTCGAGAGGGCGTTCGGTGACCGTGACGACCTCGTCCGTCGCGGGGACCAGGTGCGGTCGCACCCAGGCGGGCACCAGCAGCTGGGTGGCGACGACGACGACGAGCGTCAGGGTCATGGCGGGCAGCGTGCGGCGCAGGACCAGCCCGGCGAGGACGCCGACGGCGAGAGCCAGGACGGCATACCCGACCGGGACGATGCCGCGCATGGCGAAGACGACGGGGCTGAGGCGGTCGGGCAGGCCCCCTTGGGTCTGGCTCGTGGAACCGTCGAGGGGGCCGGACCACCAGCTGACCGCCGCGCTGAGAGCGCCGACCGCTACCACGGTGACGAGCAGCGACAAGCCGAACCGGTGGGCGAGCCAGCGGTACCGCGTGACGCCCTGGCTCCACGCGAGCCGGTGGGTCCCCGTCTCCAGCTCGCGGGCCACGAGCGGGGCACCCCAGAAGATCCCGACGAGGGCCGGGACCGCAGCCATGACGACCACGCCGGCCGTCCACAGGGTGCGTTCGTTGGGGGTCAAGGCGTCGTAGACGGAGGCTGCGGTCGTCGCGAGCCGCTGGAGTCGGCCGCCGGTGACGAGCAGGAGGACGGTAGCGGCGGCGACGGCGGCCAGCAGCCCGAGTGACTGGACGCGCTGCTGACGCCAGCTGAGCCAGGTCATCGCACAACCTCCAGCCGCCGCTGCTCGGCACCGTCGTCCGA
>JBDSYO010000227.1:0-3961 GCA_039925625.1 Lapillicoccus sp.
GGCTTCGACCTGCTCAGGGGTGCGGTCGGTGAAGACCTTCACCAGGCCCAGCACCGAGGCGTCCTCGACGTTGAGGAAGTACTGGTAGAAGGCGTACGGGCTCGTCATGTCGGCCGAGAGCCAGACCGCGTTGCCCTCCGACTTGCCGAACTTCACCCCGGAGGAGTCGGTGAGCAGGGGGGTTGCCAGCGCGTGCACGGACGCACCCTCCGCCCGGTGGATGAGGTCGACCCCGGCCGTGATGTTGCCCCACTGGTCGCTCCCCCCCGTCTGGAGGGTGCACCCGTAAGCGCGGAACAGCTCGAGGTAGTCGAGCGCCTGCAGGACCTGGTAGCTGAACTCGGTGTAGGAGATCCCCTGCGCGCTGGACAGCCGCGCGGCGACGGCGTCCTTGCGGATCATCTGGTTGACCCGGAAGTGCTGGCCGACGTCGCGCAGGAAGTCGATCGCCGACATCGGGGCGGTCCAGTCGAGGTTGTCGACGAGGGTCGCCGGGTTCTCCCCCGCGAAGTCGAGGAACGGGCGGACCAGGGCCTTGATCCGGGCGACGTTCGCAGCGGTGTGCTCCTTGGTCTTCAGCACCCGTTCCGCCGTCGGCTTGGGGTCGCCGATCAGGCCGGTCGAGCCCCCGACCAGGCAGATGACCCGATGACCCGCCCGCTGCAGATGACGCAGGACGACGAGCTGGACGAGGTTGCCGAAGTGGAGGGAGGGGGCGGTCGGGTCGAACCCGCAGTAGACCGTGACCGGCCCGTCGGCGAGGGCTGCGCGCAGCGTGGGCTCGTCGGTGGTCTGCGCCACCAGCCCCCGCCACGCCAGCTCGTCGAGCACGTTCCGGCTGATGTCGCTCACAGCGGGACAGCCTGCCCTACGGAGCCGCACGAGGGGCACGGGGTTTCGCGGGCCGGTACACCGACACGGTGGGCTCGTCGTCGAGCCAGAACCGCCAGGGGTACGCCGCGACGTCGCCACCGGGCCCGGCCACCCCCACCCGGGGCCCGGTCCGGATGCGCGCGGGATCACCGTCCACCGCTGCGGCCCGCACGACGAGCTCGGCCCCCGGGCCGCAGAGGTCCTTCCCGGTGTCGGCCCCGGTGAGGCCCAGGGTCGTGGCCAGTCGGGCCGGGCCGCGGCACCAGTCCCGTGGGCGTACGCCGGGACGCCGTAGCGCCGCGGTGTCCGCCCCCGCCACGACCTCGCCGCCGCGCAGGAGTACCGCCTGGGCCGACCCCACCGGGCCGGTGACGAGGTTGAGGCACCAGTGCATGCCGTAGGTGAAGTAGACGTAGGTGAACCCAGCCGGGCCGAACATGGGCTCGGTGCGCGGGGTCCGGCCGCGGTAGGCGTGTGACCCGGGGTCCTGGAGGTATCCCGCATACGCCTCGACCTCGGTGAGCCGCACCGTCACGCCGGCGTGGCTCACCGTGCAGCCGAGCAGCGCGGGCGAGACGTCGAGGACGTCGCGGGCGAAGAACGACCGGGGCAGCCGCGCCACGGGGCTCAGCCGAGCGGCGCCGCGAAGGCGCGGCCCGACTCGGCCAGGTCACGGACCCGCTCGAGCTGCTCCCGGACGCGTACGGGCGCCGTGCCTCCACGCCCGTCGCGGGAGGCGAGGGACCCCTCGACCGAGAGGACCTCGCGCACCGCCGGGGTGAGCGCCGGGTGGATGGCCGCGAGGTCGTCGTCGTCGAGGTCCCAGAGCTCGGTCCCCCGCTCCTCGCAGACCCGGACGCAGGCGCCGGCGACCTCGTGGGCCACCCGGAACGCGACCCCCTGACGCACCAGCCACTCGGCGATGTCCGTGGCGAGCGCGAAACCCTGGGGGGCGAGCGACCGCAGCCGCTCCCGGTCGAACGTCAGCGTGGCGACCATCCCGGCGAAGGCGGGAAGCAGCACCTCCAGGGTGTCCACCGCGTCGAAGACCGGCTCCTTGTCCTCCTGCAGGTCGCGGTTGTAGGCGAGCGGCAGCGCCTTGAGCGTCGCGAGCAGACCGGCGAGGTCCCCCACCAGCCGGCCGGCCTTTCCGCGGGCGAGCTCGGCGACGTCGGGGTTCTTCTTCTGCGGCATGATGCTCGACCCCGTGGAGTAGGCGTCGGCGAGCGTGACGTAGGAGAACTCCTTGGTCGCCCAGAGCACCACCTCCTCCGCGATCCGCGACACGTCGACCGCCGTCATGGCCGCCACGAAGGCGAGCTCCGCGGCGAAGTCGCGGCTGGCAGTCCCGTCGATGGAGTTCTCCACGGCCGCCGAGAAGCCCAGCTCGTGCGCGACCGCGTCGGGGTCGAGGCCCAGGGAGCTGCCCGCGAGCGCGCCCGAGCCGTACGGCGAGACGTCGGCCCTGCGGTCCCAGTCGCGCAGCCGGTCGACGTCGCGCAGCAGCGCCCAGGCGTGGGCCAGGAGATGGTGCGAGAGGAGCACCGGCTGCGCGTGCTGCATGTGGGTGCGTCCCGGCATGGGGACCTCCAGGTGCTCCGTCGCCTGGGCCACGAGCGCGTCGACCACGTCGAGGACCAGACCGGCGACGACGCGCGCCTCGTGCCTGAGGTAGCGGCGGAAGAGCGTGACCACCTGGTCGTTGCGCGACCGGCCCGCACGCAGCCGCCCGCCGACGTCGGGCCCGGCCCGGTCGATGAGGCCCCGCTCCAGGGCGGTGTGGACGTCCTCGTCGCCGCGCTCGGGCCCGAACGCCCCGCTGGCGACGTCGGCGTCCAGCCGGTCGAGGGCGTCGAGCATGGTGGCGAGCGCCGCGGCGTCGAGCAAACCGGCACGGTGCAGGACTCGGGCGTGCGCTCGCGACCCGGCGATGTCGTGGGGCGCGAGCCGCCAGTCGAAGTGGGTGCTGCGGGAGAGCTCGGCCAGCGCGTCCGCCGGACCGCCCGCGAAGCGGCCGCCCCACAGGCTGATCGAACCGGTTCCGGGGGCCGGTCCCGGCACAGCGTCGGTCATCGCAGTGGTCTCCTCGACCCGTCGGGGTCCATCTGGCGCACGAAGTCGCGGGCGGCCGCCGCGGACGCGGCGATGACGAGGATGGTGTCATCGCCGGCGATGGTGCCGAGGACCTCCGTCAGGTGGGACTGGTCGATGCACGACGCGAGGTAGTTGGCCGCGCCCGGAGGGGTCCGCAGCACGACCTGGTTGCCGGCTCCCTGGGCGCTCACGAGCAGCTCCTCACTCGCCCGGCGCAGCCGCACCGGCAGCTCGTCGGTGCCGCCCACCCCCAGCACCGGGACCGCCGGTGACCCGGACACCGCGCCCGCCGCGTCGGGCACGGCATACACGAGGGCGCGACCGCGCCGGACCTTGACGGCACCCACCTCGACGAGGTCGCGCGAGAGCGTGGCCTGGGTGACGTCGACCCCGTCGGCCGCGAGCAGGCTGAGCAGCTCGCCCTGCGAGCGCACGTCACGGGTCCGGAGCAGCTGGGTGACGCGGGACTGGCGTGCCGTCCGGCTCATCTGGGGCCGTGAGGTCGCCCGGGCCGTCACGCGGGGACCGCCACGTCGAGGATCGACGGGAGCGCGGCGACGAAGGTGTCGGCCTGGGCCGTGGTGAGGATCAGCGGCGGGGCCAGCCGGATCGCGTCCGGCTGCACGGCGTTGACGAGGAACCCGGCCTCGCGGGCCAGCGCCATCGCCGACGCGGCCACCGGTTCGCTGAGCGTCACGGCCAGCAGCAGGCCCCGGCCGCGGACCTCCACGATGCGCGGGTGCCCCAGCCCCTCGACGGCCCGCCGGAGGTACGCGCCGGTCTCGGCGGCGTGGGCGAGGAGCCCGTCGGCCTCGATCGTGTGGATCGTCGCGAGCCCCGCCGCGCACGCCAGCGGGTTGCCGCCGAACGTCGAGCCGTGCTGACCGCCGGTGAGCAGTCCGGTGACGTCGGGTCCGTAGGTGACCAACGCACCGATGGGGACTCCGCCGGCCAGCCCCTTGGCCAGGGTCACCGCGTCGGGGACGACGTCGGT
>JBDSYO010000228.1:0-6471 GCA_039925625.1 Lapillicoccus sp.
CTCCACGATCCGAAGGTCCGCTCCGGGGTGGGACCCCTCCAGGAGCCGCCGGGCCTCGTCGGCCCGGGCGCCGAGCACGACGACCACGGGAGAACATCCGGACCCGGTCAGGGCCCCGACGGCCCGCACCAGCCAGGAGGTGCCGTCGGTTTCGTGGACGAGCGCCTTCGGCATACCCATCCGCCGACCCGCACCGGCCGCGAGGACCACCCCGACGCGCGGCCCGGGGCTCGCGGGGGTGGTCGGTGTCGCGCTCGCCGGCGTTGGCTCCACCCGACGAATGCAACCATGCCCGCCTCAAGGCCGATCACGGCCCCCGACCTTTCGAGGGTTGACGCAGCATCGACCTCGTCAGGCGAGCTGGGCCAGCTCCTCGGCCTCGCGGGCCACCTGGAGCGTTCCCGGTCGCGCTGCGCCGCCGGAGGCGGTGAGGGTGTCCCAGCGCACCTGATGCGTGCGCCTGGAGAAGATCGCGACCTTGACCAGCTCCTCCACGACCCGAGCCACGAAGATCCCCACGAAACCCAGGGGCGTGAACAGCCCGAGGACGACGGCGAGCGGCAGCCCCACGGCGAAGGCACCGGTCACGTCACCGAGGATGACGCCGCGCACGTCGTTGGCGCTGGGCAGCACCCCGGCGCCGAGGATCATGTTGCGCACCTTGACCACCTGTGAGACCGCATACAGGGCGATGCCGACGACGGCCATGGTGCGCACCTCGTCACCGGTGTGCGGGAAGAGCACTGGCAGGAGCAGGGCGGTGGCGCCGTAGAGCAGGCCGAACGCGATCCCACTGACCGTGCCGACCTTCTTGATCCGGCGCACCCAGGCGGCCGCCGCGACGGGGTCGCCGCGACCCACCTCGCGGCCCACGAGAGCGGTCGTGGCGCTCATCAGGCCGATACTGCCGACCAGGAACAGCGCCTCCAGCATGTTGACGATCTGGGCCGCCGCGAGGGCGGCGTCGCCGAGCCGCTGGAACACGACGTTGTAGAGGAACGTGCCGCCGGTCCAGAACAGCTCGGTGAGGCCGAGCGGGACGGCGAGAACGAAGAGGGACCGCGCCACCGGCAGCCACTCCGCGAGGGTGCGGGGCAGCTCCCACGCCACGATCCGGTGCAGGACGAAGAGCTGCAGCGCGAGGATGCCGGTCTTGATCGTGGCGGTGACGAGGGTCGCGACGCCGGCGCCGACGACGCCGAGGGTGGGGAACGGGCCGAAGCCGGTGACGAGAGCGAAGGCGAGGGCGGCGTTGAGCCCCACGGTGCCCATCGTCGCGAGCATGGGGCTGCGGGCCTTGCCCGTGGAACGCAGGACCCCGCTCAGCAGGCCGCCGACGACGATCGGCACGAGAGCCAGCCCGAGGAAGCCGAGGTATCCGCCACCGGCGGCGGCGACCGTCTCCGACGCTCCGACGAGGCGCATCAGGGGAGTCCCCCAGAGCAGCAGCGGGACGGCGGCGAGGACGCCCGCTCCCCCGGCGAGCAGGATCGCGGCGGTGACGGTGCGGTTGAGCCGGTCCTGCTGGCCGGCGCCGAACGCGCGGGCGACGAGGATGCTCACCGACGCGCCCAGGGCACCGAGGGTGAGCACGAGGATCATCGACAGGCTGTTGGCGAACCCGACCGCGGCGATGGCGGTCGCGCCGAGCAGACCCACGATGACCTGGTTGACGACCTGCAGGAGCAGGGTGAGGACGAACTCCGCGCTGACCGGCACCGCGATGCGGGCGATCTCGCGGCGGGGGCTGGGGTGGGTGGTGGTCTGGTCGCCGACGGACGTCGGGGCGTGCACGGACACAGGTAGGACTCTCTGAAGCGGACGGACAGGCCCGGGGCGAGTCGTGCACGCGCAGGCCTGCGCAGGACGGGCCCGCGACGCGCGTGCGTCGACGTCGACCCGTGAAGCTCCATCCTACGAAGCCCAAGGCTTCGATTTCAAACGAGTATGCCGTGTGTCTGGTCACGCTCCGTGCGGGAATGCAGCCGGGCACGCGACGAGGCCGGCCCCGGGGGGCCGGCCTCGCGTGATGCGGTGGGTCAGCTGGTCAGAACGCGGCGGTGCCGTTGGGCGTGCCGAGACCGGTGGGGCCGTCCCAACCGGTGCGGGCGTTGCACCACTGGATCGTGGGGCACGAGCCGTTGCTGCCGGAGGTCACGTCGAACAGGCTGCTCGCGTGGGCGTAGGGGATGGCGTTGGCGTACCCCGAGGTGTTGCCGCTGAGGGCGTACACCGACGCGATGAGCGGCGAGGACAGGCTGGTCCCGCCGTATTGCGCCCACGAGCTCTGCGTGGACGTCGTCGGCGCGTAGACCGCGAGACCCGTGTTGGGGTCGGCGACGGCGGCGACGTCGGCCATTGCGCGCTTGGCGCAGCCGGTGCCGAACGGCGCAGCCGCGGGAAGAGCCGTGTTGTAGGTCGAGCAGCCGGAGCCTGCGCCGCTCCACACGGTCTCGGTCCAGCCGCGGGTGTTGGAGGCCGCCTTGAGCGACGTGCCGCCGACGGCGGTCACGTAGGAGGATGACGCCGGATAGGAGCCGCCCTGGTAGCCGTTGTCACCCGTCGACGCGGTCACCGCGATGCCAGGGTGGTTGTAGTAGCTGCCGTAGGACGTGTCGGCCGCGTCACCGCCGCCGTAGCTGTTCGAGATCGCGACGACACCCGAGTGCTTGGCCGCCGTGTTGACCGCGGCACCGAGGTTGGCGAAGGACGCCGATGACGCCTGCACGAGGAGGATCTTGCAGTCGGGGCACGCGGCCGAGACGGCGTCGAGGTCGAGCGCCTGCTCCTGCGACCAGCCCACGTCGGTGCGGGGCAGTGAGGTGCCGCCGCTCTGGTTGACGATCGTGAGACAGCCGTTGGCCCTCGTGCACGCGGACAGCCCGAACTGCGCGCGGTAGACGCCGAGGTCACGCTCGGCGTTCGGGTAGCCGTACGCGTCGACGATGGCGACCGTGCGGCCGCCGGAGACGGTGCCGCTGAGCTTGTAGGCGCTGCGGATCTGTGCGGGGGTCTTGCCCGTCGCTGGTGGCGTGGTGGCCGACGGTGACGGCTTGCCGTTCGCGTCGACGGCCACCCCGTCGGCGTCGACGAGCTTGATGGCGTGGCAGTTCGCCTCGCCGGCCTTGGCGTCGGTGCAGACCTTCTGCCCGTGCGCGCCGGGGGCGGCCTCGGCCGTGCTCGAGGTCGTGACGGCCCCCACCGTCAAGCCCGCGGCGGCGGCCAGGGTGGTGGCGACCGTGATGAGTGTCCTTCGCATCTGAGGTGTCTCCTGATGGTTCGGGTTGGACTCCGCCGGTGTGCGGATCGTCTCCGACCTCATCGCGCGTGACCGTCCTGTGACAAGGGCCGAGGCGGGTTGGTGACCATCGTTGGGCAAGACTTGGAGCCCAGTTGGCCGTCCGAAGACTGAATCTTCAGGTCATTCCCAGGCTCGCCGGACGATCTGCGGCGAGAGCTCAGCCCGCCGGCGCAAGCGAACGCGTGGTCAGGACGAGCTCCCCCGTCTCGTCCGAGGCGGCCAGGTCCACCTCCGCGGTGATGCGCCAGTCGTGGTCGCCTTCGGGGTCGTCGAGGATCTGGGCGACGACGACGCGGCCCTCCCGCGGGGCGTCGACCAGGAGCATCGCCGGGCCCCGCGCGTCGGGCCCGATCCCCACGTCGCCGTGCTCGTCGAGGTACGCCTCCCCCGCCTCCTGCCAGTCATCGGCCGTGAGTCCCCCCTCCTCCAGTGCGGCCAGCTCGAACCACCGCCCCCGCGACAGCAGCTCGACGCGGCGGAACATCGCGTTGCGCAGCAGCACCCGGAAGGCCCGGGAGTCGACCGTGAACGGCCTGGGGGGCGGCGCCGGCTCGGCACCGGGCATACCGGCGCCGGCCCGGGCGGGGTCGACCAACGCCTCCCACTCGTCGAGCAGGCTGGAGTCGGTCTGTCGGACGACGGCCCCCAGCCACTCGGTGAGGTCGGTCAGCGCCTCGGTGCGCGCGCTCTCGGGCACGGTCTGCCGCAGGGCCTTGTAGGCGTCCGACAGGTAGCGCAGCACGAGGCCCTCGCCGCGGCTGAGGCCGTAGTGAGCGACGAACTCGGAGAACGTCATCGCCCGTTCCCACATGTCGCGCACGACCGACTTCGGGGCGAGGGCGTCGGGCGAGACCCAGGGGTGGGTCTGCCGGTACGTGGTGAAGAGGGCGGTCAGCAGCTCCTCCAACGGTTTCGGCCACGAGACGTCCTCGAGCAGCTCCATCCGCTCGTCGTACTCGACGCCGTCGGACTTCATCTCGGCCACTGCCTCGCCCTTGGCCTTCCACTGCTGGGCCAGCAGGATCCCGCGTGGGTCCTCGAGCGTGGCCTCCACGACGGAGACGACGTCGAGCGGGTAGGCCGGCGACTCCGGGTCCAGCACGTCGACGGCACCGAGGGCGAAGGCCGACAGCGGCTGGTTGAGCGCGAACCCGAGCTGCAGGTCCTCGACCAGGCGGACCAGGCGTCCGTCGGCGTCGGGCGCGGCTAGGCGCTCGACGACGCCGGCCGCCAGCAGCGACCGGTAGATCTGCACGGCCTGCCGGACGTGCCGCACCTGGCGCCGAGGGTCTTCGTGGTTGTCCCGCAACAGTTTTCGCATCGCCGCGAACGGGTCGGCCGGGCGGGCCAGCACGTTGAGGACCATGGCGTGGCTCACCCGCATTCGCGACACGAGGGGCTCGGGAGGCGCCGCGACGAGGCGGGCGAACGTCTCCTCGCTCCACCCCACCGTGCCCTCGGGAGCCTTCTTGCGCTGCACCTTGCGCAGCTTCTTGGGGTCGTCACCGGCCTTGGCGACCGCCCGGGCGTTCTCGATGACGTGGTCGGGCGCCTGCACGACGACGGTGCCCGAGGTGTCGAAGCCGGCCCGCCCGGCCCGGCCGGCGATCTGGTGGAACTCGCGGGCGCGCAGCACCCGCTGGCGCGAACCGTCGAACTTGGTCAGCCCCGTGAACAGCACCGTGCGGATGGGCACGTTGATGCCGACGCCGAGGGTGTCGGTACCGCAGATGACCTTGAGCAGCCCGCGTTGGGCGAGCTGCTCGACCAGGCGCCGGTACTTCGGCAGCATCCCCGCGTGGTGCACCCCGATCCCGTGGCGGACGAGACGCGACAGCGTGCGACCGAACCCCGGGGCGAACCGGAACCCACCGACGATCTCGGCGATGCGGTCGCGGTCCTCCCGGCTGGCGACGGGTACGGACAGCAGCGACTGGGCCCGCTCCAGGGCGGCGGCCTGCGTGAAGTGCACGACGTAGACCGGGGCCTGGTGGGTGGCCAAGAGGTCGGCGATCGTCTCGTGGATCGGCGTCATCGCCCACTCGAACGACAGGGGCACCGGCCGGTCGCCGGAGGCCACGACCGCTGTCGGTCGCCCGGTGCGACGCACCAGGTCGGCCTCGAAGTAGCTGGTGTCGCCGAGCGTCGCCGACATGAGGACGAACTGGGCCTGAGGCAGCTCGAGGATCGGCACCTGCCACGCCCACCCACGGTCGGGCTCGGCGTAGAAGTGGAACTCGTCCATGACCACCTGGGCGATGTCGGCCCGATCACCCTCGCGCAGAGCGATGTTGGCGAGCACCTCCGCGGTGCAGCAGATGAGCGGGGCACCCGGGTTCACGGCAGCGTCGCCGGTCAGCATGCCGACGAGGTCGGCACCGAGGGCGTCGCAGAGCGCGAAGAACTTCTCCGACACCAGGGCCTTGATCGGCGCCGTGTAGAAGGTGCGGCCCCCTCCCCCCGCCAGCGCCGCCACATGGGCGCCCAGCGCCACCAGGCTCTTGCCGGAGCCCGTCGGCGTGCCGAGGATGACGTTGGCCCCGGAGACGACCTCGATCAACGCCTCCTCCTGAGCGGGGTAGAGGGTCAGCCCCTGCTCCGCCGTCCAGTCGACGATCGCCGCGAACACGTCGTCGGGCGAGGGAGGCCCGTCGTCAGGTGATCGCCCGGTGCGGAGCGCGTCGAGCGCCCGGCGCAGCGGCGGCCGGTCCACGGCAGCGAGCCCGGTGATCAGATGCCTTGCCAGTCGGGCTTGTCGGCCCACACCTGCGCGTAGTAGCCGCGCAGCGCCAGCCCCGCGGCGGCGGCCGGGTCGAGAACGACGGTCACGTGGCGGTGCAGCTGCAGGACGGACGCCGGGCACATGGCGGTCAGCGGACCCTCGATGGCTGACCGCACCGCCTCGGCCTTGCCCTCACCGGTGGCGAGCATGACCAGGTGGCGGGCCTCGAGGATGGTGCCGAGCCCCTGCGTGAGCACGTGGTGCGGGACGGCATCTCGGGCGTCGAAGAACCGGGCGTTGTCGGTGCGCGTCTGCGCCGTGAGGGTCTTGACCCGGGTGCGCGATCCCAGCGACGACCCCGGCTCGTTGAAGGCCAGGTGCCCGTCGCTGCCGATACCCAGCAGCTGGAGGTCGACCCCACCCGCCTCGACGATCTGCCGCTCGTAGG
>JBDSYO010000229.1:0-2651 GCA_039925625.1 Lapillicoccus sp.
GAGACCGCCCCGGGAGTGGCTGACGATGTCGAGGGTCAGCGGCGTGTCACCGGCCATCGCCGTCAGCTGCTCGGCGAGCCACGTGGCGTTCTCGTACGGCGTCACCGAGATCGTGAAGTGGTCGAGCGCGAACACCCTTCCCTGGTAACGGTTCACGAGCTCGGTGAGGGTCGCCGACGGCAGCTGCTTGAACGCCGTGTCGGACTGCGCGGTGGTGCCATGGATGAACAGCAGGGCCGGGCCGCCCTCGACCCGACCCCAGTCCGGCGCAGCGAAAGGCGCAACGTCCGCGCGCTGGAAGTCGTCGGCCGCGAACCAGCGCACGAGGTTGCGCCGGTTCCTCTGCTCCCACCGGGCCGCGAACCAGTCGCCCACCTTGCCCAACACCGGGTCGATGAGCGGGAACACGAGCACCTTGAAGAGCTTGGTCCCGAGCGCCCCCAGGATGCCGCGCTGGCCGGACCCGTCGCCCTCGGCGAGCACGACGGCCCGCGGCAGCCGGTAGGTGCGCCGCTCGCCGCCCCGCGTGACCACCTGGTCGGGGTCGACGTCGTCGGGCAGGTGCCACGAGAGCGAGCCGTCCTCCGCGGCATACAGGAGCAGCTGGCCGTTGCCGTCACCCGGCCCGGGGACCTCGACGCTGATGTCGGTGCCGCCCCCGCCGCCGCGCGTGCCCCCGGTGGGGTCGAGCTCGCGCTGGCCCGAGATCTCGACGGTCAGCTGCTCGGTGATCCCCGCCTCGTCGAGCGCTCGGCGGAACTCCTCCGTGGAGTCCT
Organism: Lapillicoccus sp.; assembly: GCA_039925625.1. GTDB lineage: Bacteria > Actinomycetota > Actinomycetes > Actinomycetales > Dermatophilaceae > Lapillicoccus. Next base: position 777 of record JBDSYO010000229.1, read on the forward strand.
CGGCCCCCCGCATCCCGTCGGTGCCGGGCCGGTGCACCTCCACGCGGCCGGAGAGGCCCGGCGTGGTGACGACCACGGTGTCGACGAAGACGGGGATGCCCTCTGGGCGTAGGTCCTCGGCCATGGCTCTCCTTCGGTATGCGCGGTATGCGGGTCTGCGGGTGGCGAGCGGTCAGGCGCCGTGGTCCAGCCGCAGGCGCGGGTGGCCGAAGACCTGGAAGGCGATGAGGGTGGCCGTGACACCGGGCGTCTCCGACTCCGCAGCCGCCTCGGTGTAGGTGGCCCGCAGGGCCCGCACCGCCTCGGCGGCCGAGACCGGCCCGGTGCCACCACCGCTCGCGGTCGCCGTCCACGTGGCGGCGTAGAAGTCGCGGGCGAACTGGGCGGCGACGTCGTCGTCGACGTTCCACAGGGGGGCCACGACGCTGGAAGCGCCGATGCGCAGCAGCGTCGACGCGAACCCGCCGTAGTCGCCGAGCACCCGCTTGTCGGACGCGACCTGGCAGGCGTTGAGGAAGACGAACGGGCCGCCGTCGAGCTGGCCGTTCTCGACCTGGTCGGGGGTGAAGAACTGCCACTTCGCCGTCGGCTGTCCTGCGGCGTCGGTGCCCAGGAGCACCAGCCCCTCCTGCGCGCCCTTGGCGTCGAACTGGCCGTGCAGGGCGACGTGCAGAACGTCGGCCGGCGGGGTGCCGCGCAGCATGCCGACGACGTCACGCAGCGACGGCCGCACCGTCACCGCCGGCGGGGCGAACAGCGCGGCGATCTCGGCGGCCTCCTCGACCGCGTGCTCGAGCTTCCCCCAGCCGGAGACCCCGGTGTAGTCCGCAGTGAGCACCGCCGCGCGGCGCACCGTCACGCTGGCCCGCGGAGTCGGCCGCGGCTTGTGTTCCGTGAGCGGCCACCGCGCGATCGCCGCGTGAGCGCCGAGGAACGGCGAGATCCCGCCCCACGTGGTGTCGATGGGGGTGTCGAGGACGGTGAGCTCCCACGGGAGGGTGAGCTCCTCGGTGAGCAGCAGGATGGTCGCGGCGCTCGTGCGGGCGGGGTCCTCCACGACGGCGCGCACGACCTGCTGGATGCCGTCGGGGACGGCGCGGCCCATCCGCTTCGCCTTGCCCACGAGGGTGAGGTAGTCGCCGTAGGGCCCCTGGGAGAACGCCACCGCCTGGCGCATCTCGGTGACGAACCCCTGCAGCCCCGCGTCGCCGTCGATGCTCGACACCCGGGGCGCGTCGGGCACGGTGACGTCGGACGCGCCGGCGTAGGCGGTCCAGACGAACTCCCCGGTGGCGGCGCCGTCGGAGGCGCAGATCGACAGGATGAGGTCGGGCTGGTCGTCGCCGAGGAGCGGCTCGAGGTCGAGCAGCGCGTCCGGGGACGCCTCCGGGGTGGGCGCCGACGCGACATCCTTGGCGTAGGGCACGGCCACGACGGACGTCCAGGCGATGCCCACGACCTGGCCGTTGCGCAGGTAGTGCACCCCGAGCCGCCGTTCGCTCGGCAGGTCGGGCCGGTACTGCGCGACGAAGGTGACGGTGGCGCTCGGATAGGGGTCGGCGTCGGTGACCTGCACGACGAGACGCGTACTGCCTTGGGCCACCAGGGAGTTCGGGTCGTAGACCAGCACCATCTCCAGCTCCGTGGCGGCGCCCGCCAGGAACGTCATGCCGCCGGTCTGCGTGATGGCGGCGTCCGGGAACTTGGTCAGGCCCACGGTGACGTCGAACGGCTCGTCGATGACGACGACCTCCGGACGTTCGGCGCGGTGCGCGTCGACGTCGATGCGCGGGTATGCGGTGCGGGTGGCGGGCGGGGTCCTCCACGACGGCGCGCACGACCTGCTGGATGCCGTCGGGGACGGCGCGGCCCATC
>JBDSYO010000230.1:0-5066 GCA_039925625.1 Lapillicoccus sp.
TGGTGGGCCTGCCCGCCGAGGAGGTCCTCATGGTGGGCGACGCCTGGCGCGACGACGCCGCGGCGGCCGCCCTCGGGATGCGCACCCTCGTGCTGCCGCGCACCGAGGGCCCGGTACACGGGCTCGAGCTGGTGCTGCGGGTGGTCGGGATCACTCCAGGCTGAGCGTCGGACCCTCCCAGCGCGCGCGGAGCCAGCGGTCGTGGCTCGTCACGACGACCGTGCCCGCTGTGGTGCCCAACGCCTCCTCGAGCTCGCCCGCGAGCGCCAGCGAGATGTGGTTGGTGGGCTCGTCGAGCAGCAGCAGGTCGGGCTCCACCGCGACCACGACGGCGAGGGCGAGCCGGCGCCGCTGGCCGACGCTCAGCGCCCCCACCGGCTTGCCCAGCTCCCGCGGGTGCAGCAGACCCAGGTCGCGCAGCGGGGGCACCTCCCGGTCACCGACCGCTGCGGCATACACCTCCTCGGCGCTGTGTCCCGGATGCTCGAGGGTGACGTCCTGCGGCAGGTGGCCGATGCGGCGAGCGGTGACGTGCACGTCGCCCGCCCCGGGTGCGAGGGTCCCGGCGAGCACCGACAGCAGGCTCGACTTACCGCTGCCGTTCGGCCCGGTGACGAGCAGATGCTGCCCCCGACCGAGGTCGAGGCGGTCGACGCGCACCCGGCCGGGAACCACGAGTCCGCGCACCCGCACCCGCCCCGATCCCGTGGACATCCGGGCGGTGAGGCGCAGCGGACGCGGGGGCTTCGGCACCCGGTGGGCCTCCACCGCGTCGAGGCGACGTTCGACGTCGCGCACCCGGCGGGCCACGGACCGCTGCACCGTGCCGGTCTTGAAGTCGTAGGCCATCTTGTCGCCGTCCCTCGGCCCGCGGCCGGGGGCCGTGCGGCGGGCGGTCGTCGCGGCCGCCACCCGCAGGGCCTCGATCTCCTCCCGCTGGTCGAGGAAGGCCTGCTCCCAGCGTCGCCGGGCCGCCCGCTTCGCGGCGAGGTATGCCGTGACGTCACCGGTGTAGCGGTCGCCGCCCCGGCCGTCCGCACCGAACCACGACGGGTCGAGGTCGACCACGACCTCGGCCACCCGGTCGAGGAAGACCCGGTCGTGGCTGGCCACGACGACGACACCGGGGCACGCGGCGAGGAAGTCCTCGAGGAAGGCCATGGCGTCGTCGTCGAGGTGGTTGGTGGGCTCGTCGAGCAGGACGGCGTCCGGCCGCCGCGTGACGACGGCGGCCAGAGCGAGGCGGGAGCGCTCGCCACCCGAGAGCGACGTCACCGGCCGCTCGCGGTCGACGGTTGCCAGCCCGAGGTGCGCGGCGGCCAGCTCGGCCCGCCGGTCGGCGTCCCACGCGTCGTGGTGCTCCGCCCAGGCCAGGGCCGTCGCATACTCCGCCGCGGTGTCGGGGTCGGCGCCGGCGAGCCGGCCGGCGAGCCCTTCGAGCCGGGCGACGGCCTGGTGCAACGGAGCGAGCGCCGCGTGCAGCCCCTCGCCCACGGTGGCACCGGGGTCCATCTCGGCCTCCTGGCCGAGGTAGGCGAGGTCGGCGGGAGCGGAGACCGCACCGCCGTCGGGGCGGTCGAGGCCCGCGAGGATGAGCAGCAGGGTCGACTTGCCCACGCCGTTCTCGCCCACCAGCCCGACGGGCTGACCGGGATGGGCGATGAGGCCGACGCCGTCGAGCACGACGCGGTCGCCGAAGGTGCGCACCACATCGGTGGCGACGAGGGGCAGGAGTGAGGTCGAGCCGGGTTGCTGAGCAGCCGTCATGGGCGGTCTTTCCGTGGAGAGCGGGCCCCGCCGGGCCGATGGCCGGTGGGCGCGGGGACGACGGTCGCTCAGATCCACATGACGCGGTCACTCTGCCGCGGGGGCGGCGGCCCGCGCCACTGGTTTGTCGTGCGGCGCGGGCCAGGTGTCTCAGCAGTGCACGCGGTCCAGGTGCAGGGCTCCGTAGCTCCCGTTCGCCCCGAAGGACGCGTCCAGGGTGATGCAGCTGCCACCGGAGGGCTGCGTCGCGGTGTAGTTGGGTCCGGCGTAGTAGGAGTAGTAGCCCCTGGACGCCGGCTCGTCCGGTGCGACGGCGGGGTAGCTGCCGTTCGCGTTGTAGCGCAGCATGGAGACGCCGTAGGTCGAGCCCCAGGCCCAGGCGACGGTGCAGTTCCGCCGGGCGGTGGGGTTCCAGTAGACGTCGACGGAACCGGTCTTGGTCCCGGGCGTCCCGTAGCGGTAGTCGGTGCTGTACGACGGCACCGTGATGGCGTGGGACGCGAGGTACGAGTAGCCCGCACCACACACGCTGGCCGCCGACGCGGGAGCGGCGAAGACGAGAGCGCCACCCGCCGCCAACCCCATCGCCGAGAGCAGCGCCGTCGCCCGCGCCGTCAGTCGTGTCCCTCTACGCATACAGCCATTCCCCCCGGTCGGCCCGGACTGGCACGCCCGGAGCTGCCGCATTCCTACCACGGGGCACGGACGGCGGCCGGCGCCCACATGGTCGCGGTACGTCGAGGATGTGAGGATGGGTCGGTGCTCGACATCCCCCTCGCCCAGCAGCTGCAAGCCGCCGGCCTCGCCTGGGAGCCGACGGCCGGCGACCGGTTCGTGCTGCCCATCGAGTCGATGTCGCAGGAGATCTTCATCCTCAGCAACGTCATTGCCGACATCCACCGGTTCGAGGGCGGCAACGTCATCGGGTTCAACGGCACGACGGAGTGGGCCCTCGACAGCGTCGACCAGAGCGAGGTCGTCTGGCTCCCCCGCGAGGACCAGCTGCGCGACCTGCTCGGCCCGGCGTTCGTGCTGCTCGAGCAGGTGCCCGGCGGGTATGCCGTGATCGCGACGGCCCGTGGGGGCATCGAGCAGCGCTATGTCGACATCGACGCCGAACGGGCCTATGCCCGCGCGGTGCTCGCGCGACTCGGGGTCCCGACCGCGGAGGTCTGAGCGAGGCCTCCACGCCATGCCTTGACACATGCCGATATCGGCATATGATTGCCGTATGGCCCGTGCAGCGACGACGTCGGACGTCTTCAACGCCATCGCCGAGCCGCAGCGCCGGGAGATCCTGGCGCTGCTGCGCGCGGGCGAACGGCCGGTGACCGAGCTGGCCCACGCGCTGGGGATGACCCAGCCTGGGGCTTCCAAGCACCTGCGGGTGCTCCGGGAGGTCGGGCTCGTGCGGGACCGCAAGGCGGGCAAGCAGCGCGTCTACGGCCTCGACGCCCACGGGCTGCGGCCGGTCCACGAGTGGACCGGGGGTTTCGCGCAGTTCTGGAACGAGAGCTTCGACCGGCTGGACGCCTACGTGCAGGACCTCGAGCAAGCACAAGGAGACCTGAGAAATGACTGAGATGACGACGACCGACGAACCGGCGCGGTCCGCGCAGGCCGACCGCGAGATCGTGGTGTCCCGGGTCATCCGGGCGTCACGGGATCTGGTGTTCGAGGCCTTCACCGAGGTGCGGCACCTGTCGCAGTGGTGGGGGCCCGACGGGTTCACCACCACGACGCGAGCGTTCGCGTTCCGCGTGGGCGGGGAGTGGGACTTCGTCATGCGCGGACCGGACGGGACCGACTTCCAGGAGTGGATCGTCTGGACCGAGATCGTCCCCCCGGAGCGGATCACGTTGCGGCATGGTGAGTTCCGCGATGACCCGGACGCGTTCGACTCGGTGATGACGTTCGCGGCCGAGGGCGCCGCGACCCGGGTCGAGATGCGCACGACCTTCCCCACCGCGGAGCTGCGGCGCCAGGCGGTCGAGACCTACCATGCGGTCGAGGGCGGCCAGCAGACGCTGAGCCACCTGGCCGCCTACGTCACCGACGCCCTGTCGACGGGGGTCGAGGGCTGATGGCCGGGGTGGTGTTCGCCAGTGTGTCGATGTCGGTCGACGGCTTCATCGCACCCGACTCCCCCGACGAGCTGATGGGGCGGCAGTGGATGGAGCTGCAGCGGTGGGTCTTCCCGACACGCTTCTTCCGGGAGAACCTCAAGCTGGGCGGGGGCGGCGAGGAGGGGCCGGACGACGACATGGCGCGTGCGACGCACGAGCGCACCGGCGCGAGCGTCATGGGCAAGCGCATGTTCGAGGCCGGTGAGCAGATGTGGCCGGAAGACGCGCCGTTCCACACGCCCGTCTTCGTCGTGACGCACGAGCGGCGGGACCCGTGGGAGCGCCCGGGGGGCACGACCTTCCACTTCGTCGACGACGGGATCGAGCGCGCCCTCGCACGGGCCCGCGAGGCGGCCGACGACCGCGACGTCCGCATCTCCGGTGGGGGCGAGACGATCCTGCAGTACGTCAACGCCGGCCTCGTCGACGAGCTCACGATCTCCCTCTCGCCCGTGGTGTTCGGCTCGGGCGTCCGCCTATTCGAGGGCGTCGATGCGGCGCGCATCGCGCTCGACCAGGTGCGCGTAGTGCCGACCGCGCGGACGACCCACCTGACCTACGCCGTCCGGATGCGGTAGCGCTCGCAGGCATGGGCCTGGCGGGCGGGGTAGGTTCGGCGCCGTGGCGAGCGTGCTGCTGGACGGGGTACCGACCACCTTCCACCGGTCTGGATCCGGTCCTGTGGTCGTGGTGCCGGCACTCAACCTCGAGTGGTCGGACTACCCGCTGGAGCCGTTGCTGGAGCGGTTCACGGTGGTGACCGTGAGCCCTCGCGGCTTTCTGGGGAGCGGACGGCTGGCCGACGCGGCCTACTCGGGTGAGCAGGTCACCAGCGACATCCGGCGGGTGCTCGACCACCTCGACGTCGAGACGTACGCCGCGCTCGGCTACTCGCTGAACGGCGCCGTCGCGTCCAGCCTGGCCCTGGGCAACCCGCAGGTGTCGGCCGTGGTGTGCGGGGGCTTCCCGACGGCGGCGTCCTACGCCGGCCTCGCCGCGAGCCGGCGCCAGCAGCTGGCCGAGCGCCGGAGCGACCCGGTGGCGTGGGCGGCGACGCTGGAGGCCCTCGACCCGGCTGCGCTCCTGGCCTTCTGGGAGTTCGTCGACGCGCTGCCGTCGGGCAGGTTGGCGACCGGTCCGGTATGCCCGGTGTGGTCGTGGTGGGGCGGAGCC
>JBDSYO010000231.1:0-3015 GCA_039925625.1 Lapillicoccus sp.
CGGTCGATGCCGACGACCCGGGCCTGCGGGCACCGCTCGAGCACAGCCTCGGCGTGGCCGCCCATGCCCAGCGTGGCGTCGACGTAGACGGCGCCGGGTGCGGCGAGGGCGGGGGCGAGCAGCTCGACGACCCGGTCGCGCAGGACCTGCACGTGCCGGTCGGCGGGGGTTCCTCGGGTCGCCATGCGTCGAAAGTGCCTTCCCGGCCGGGGCCGCGTCGCTGCTAGGTCCTGCTCGGGGTGCTGCTCTGGGTGCTGCTCTGGTCTGCTCGGGTGCTGGGTGGGGCGGGCTGGGACCTGCGGTCTGGTCCCCATCCGCTGCGGGTTGTCTCTCCCGGCGGCCCGGGACGGGGGAAGTCGTCTCGGGACGGGCAGCGGCTGGAGGCCGGATCTCAGGTCGGTGGTGGGCGGTGGCGGGCGGTGGTGGTGATGGCGGGACGCTCAGAACAGTCCGGGCACCACCTCCTGCGACTGCTCGGCGAAGGCTTGCTCGCTCGCCTCGAGGTAGGTGGCCCAGGCGGAGCTGTCCCAGACCTCGACCCGGTTGCCGGTGCCGATCACGGTGCAGTCGCGCGTGAGCCCGGCGTACTGGCGCAGCGGTGCAGGGATGGTGAGCCGGCCCTGCCGGTCGGGGACCTCGTCATGGGCGCCGGCGAGGAACACGCGGATGTAGTCGCGGACGGCCTTGGAGGACGTCGGGCCCTTCTGGAGGTCGGCCGCGATCGACTCGAAGGTGTCGGCGGGATAGACGAAGAGGCAGCGCTCCTGCCCCTTGGTCACGACGAGGCCGCCCTCGAGGCGGTCGCGGAACTTGGCGGGCAGGAACAGACGGCCCTTCTCGTCCAGGCGAGGGGTGTGGGTCCCGAGGAACACGCCTCGCCACCTCCCCGTCTGACCCTGTCCGACCTGTGGTGGCGAGTTACCTCGCCGCTCGACCCTGCTCCCGTGGGCGTCAGCCCCCGGGGCCTCCGCATGGCTCCACGGTACTCCACTTTGCTCCACTTATTCGCACAACGGCCCACCTTTCTCGCACCGATATCGTCATCCGTGCAGGTCAGCCGGGTGGGGCGCAGTGGGGCGGACCCGCATACGCCGTCCGGTGATGTCGAGAGGATGTGCCCGCGCGGACCTCATGACGCATGCTGGGGGCGCCGCCCGGGCCGACCGGGTGGCCCCAGTGCTCCGGGAACCGCTAGGTCCGTGGAGCGTTGTGGGGGAAGATCGGGCGAGAGCACCAGCGAGGGCGGAGGACACGTGACCAACGTGACTGACCAGACCGACCGCGGGCGGGGGGACAGCGACGCGCGACCCGGGCGCGACGCAGCCAGCCGTCCGGCGACGAACGGTCAGCATGCTGCGCCGTCCAGCACCCCCGAGGCGCTCGCGGAGGTGCGGGCGGTGGTCCGGCAGATCACCGAGGCGATGACCTCGGTGATCGAGGGCAAGACCGACGTCGTCCGCACGGCGATCACCGTGCTGCTCGCCGAGGGCCACCTGCTCATCGAGGACGTCCCCGGCGTCGGCAAGACGATGCTGGCCAAGTCGCTCGCGAAGTCGATCGACTGCACGGTGCGGCGCATCCAGTTCACGCCCGACCTGCTTCCCAGCGACATCACCGGTGTCAGCGTCTTCAACCAGGACGTGCGCGACTTCGAGTTCCGGCCCGGCGCCATCTTCGCCAACGTCGTCGTCGGCGACGAGATCAACCGCGCCTCGCCCAAGACCCAGTCCGCGCTCCTGGAGAGCATGGAGGAGGGCCAGGTCACGGTCGACGGCCGCACCTATCTGTTGCACAAGCCGTTCATCGTCATGGCCACGCAGAACCCGATCGAGATGGAGGGCACCTACCCCCTCCCCGAGGCCCAGCGCGACCGGTTCATGGCCCGCATCTCCATGGGCTACCCCTCGCCGAGCGCCGAGGTCGCGATGCTCGACACGCACGGCGGCGCTCCGCCGCTGGAGGCCCTGAAGCCGACCACCGACGGGGCGACGGTCGCCAGGCTCATCGACGTCGTGCGCGACGTCTACGCGAGTCCCGCCATCCGCCAGTACGTCGTCGACATCAACACGGCCACCCGCCAGAGCAGTGCCCTCCGCCTGGGCGCCTCACCGCGGGCCACCCTGCACCTCCTGCGGGCCTCCCGGGCCGTCGCGGCGCTCGAGGGCCGCGACCACGTCCTGCCCGACGACGTGCAGAGCATCGTGCTGCCCGTGCTCGCTCACCGGCTCATCCTCTCCGGCGAGGCCCAGCTGGCGCGGCGCACCGCGGAGGACGTCCTCACCGAGATCGTCCGCCGGGTGCCCGTCGCTCCATTCAACCGCTGACCGGCTGAGTCGCCGGATGGCAAGACTTCGCGACGTCCTGACCGGGCGCGGACGAGCCTTCGTCGCCTCGGGCGTCACCCTGGCCGCGGCCGGGTTCGGCCTCGGCTTCCCCGACATCAGCCGGGTGGGCGTCCTGCTCCTCGCCCTACCGATCGTCACCGGTGTCCTCGTCGGCCGGCAGGGTGCATCACTGGCCGTCGAGCGCCGCAGCGCCCCGAGCCGCATCGCCGTCGACGAGACCGCCACGGTGACCGTGCGGATGACGAACGCCGGTGAGCGACGGACTCCGTTGATGCTGGCCGAGGAGCGACTCAACCTCGCGCTCGGCGACCGGCCGCGCTTCCTCCTCGGCCGCCTCGACCCGGGTGAGGGACGGCAGGTGCAGTACGCGGTGCGCTCGCACCTGCGCGGCCGGCACCCCCTCGGCCCGCTCACGGTCGACCTGCGCGACCCGTTCGGCCTGACCCGCCGGTTCGCGGAGGTGGGCGGCACCGACGACCTCGTCGTCCTGCCCCGGATCGACCCCCTGACCGGCGGCCGACCCCCCGGCAACGGCGTGGGCGCAGAGGGGGAGATTCCGCACATGGTCGCGCTGCACGGCGAGGACGACCAGTCGATCCGCGAGTACCGCGACGGCGACGACCTGCGCCGCATCCACTGGCCGGCGACCGCGCGTACCGGCGACCTCATG
>JBDSYO010000232.1:0-4877 GCA_039925625.1 Lapillicoccus sp.
CCAGCAGGGCGAACTGTTCGGCGACGACGAGCGGCGCGTGGTTCGGCAGCATGACGCCTCCGGACCCGACCCGGATCCGCTCGGTGGCGCCGGCGACCATGGCGATGAGGATCGCGGGGTTGGTCGCCGCGACGGCGGGCATGTTGTGGTGCTCGGCCAGCCAGTAGCGGCGGTAGCCGCCCGCGTCGGCGGTCCGGGCGAGCGCCACCGAGGCGGCTATGGCGTCGCCGGTGGACTGGTCGGCCCGCACGGGCACCAGGTCGAGCACGGACAGGGCAAGGGGCTGCGGCAGGGCGTCGGTCACCTCGGGGCAACACCGCTCTGGGCGTCGCGGATTCCCTCAGCCGCGAACGGCGCACCGTCCGGCTTCGACGCGCCGGCACGGTCGCGCAGCAGGACGAGGGCGACGGCCGCGCCGACGACGAGCACGCCCGCCGCCACAAGGCACGCCACCTGCATCGCCGAGGTGTACGCCAGCCGCCCGGCGTCGAGGACCGCCTGGCCCAGGGCGGGCGGCATCCGGGTCGACGTCGCCACCGCACCGGCCAGCGTCTGTCCGGCCTCGTTCGCGACCGCCCCCGGAAGGCCGGCGGGCAGCAGCTGCCCGGCGCGGCTGCGGTAGACCGCGGCGAGGACGCTGCCGAGCAGAGCCATCCCCAGGGCGCCGCCCAGCTCGCTCGAGGTCTCGACGAGGCCCGCCACCGAGCCGGCTCGCTCGGCGGGAGCCACGCCCACGACGTAGTCGGTGACGAGCGAGAGCACGGCGACCAGCCCGCCCGAGACGAGCCCGGCGGCGACGAGCACCAGGGCGAACGAGGTCGCTGCGTCGACTCGGCTGAGGAGGAGGAAGCCGACCGTCGACAGGCCGAACCCTCCAGCCATGACGACCGGCCGCCCCACCCGGGGCGCGAGCACGGCCGCGACGGGAGCGGCGGCGCCGACGACCAGGGAGGGGACGAGGGCCCACAAGGCCGAGGCGAGCGGGCTGAGACCGAGCACCGACTGGAGGTACTGCGTGATCATGATCGCGTTACCCATGACCGCGAACATGGCGATGACGTTGACGAACACCGAGCCGCCGTAACGGCGCTCGGTCAGGGCGCGCACGTCGAGCATCGGCACCTCGAGTGTGAGCTGACGCCGTACGAAGGCGAGCCCGACGAGCACCCCCGCCAGCGCGTACAGGACCGCGTGCGTCGACCATCCGTCGGTGGCGACCGACTTGATCCCGGCGATGACCGGGATCACGGTGCCGAGCGCGAGCAGCGAGCTGGGCCAGTCGAACCGGGCGGAGCGCAGCCCCTTCGACTCGGGCAGGAGCAGGGGGGCGAGGACGAGGAGCAGCAGCATGACCGGCAGGTTGATGAGGAACACCGACCCCCACCAGAAGTGCTCGAGCAGGACGCCGCTGATGATCGGGCCCACCGAGACGCCGCCGGTCAGGGCCACCGACCAGATGGCCACCGCCCTCCCCCGATCGGCCTCATGGGGGAAGAGGGTGCGGATCAGCGCGAGCGTCGACGGCATGAGGGTGGCGCCGGCGACGCCGAGCACGGCGCGGGCGGCGATGAGCATCTCGGCCGACTGGGCGTATGCCGCCAGCAGCGAGGCGGCACTGAACGCCACGGCCCCGACGAGCAGCAGCCGGCGGCGGCCAATCCGGTCGCCGAGCGAGCCCATGGTGAGGAGCAGGCCGGCGAGCACGAAGCCGTAGACGTCGAAGATCCACAGCTGCTGGGTGGCCGTCGGCTGCAGGTCCTGGGCGATGAAGGGCACGGCGAAGAACAGGACGGACACGTCCATCGAGGCGATGAGGATCGGCAGGACGAGCACGCCGAGGGCGACCCACTCCCGGCGACCGGCGCGAACGATCATGGTGATCTCCTAAACTGCGTACAGTATTAACTGTGATTGATGTACGCAGAACATAGCGTCTCGCTGTGTACGGCGCAAGCAGTTTCGGTATGCTGAAGGCATGGTCGACCCCGCCTCGCCCCCGGTCGAGCTGCCGCGCTACCTCCAGCTGCTCTGGGATCGCGAGCCCGCGGGTCGGAGGGGACCCAAGCCCGGGCGCACCATCCAGGAGGTCGGGGCCGCCGGGGTCGCCGTCGCCGACCGGAACGGGCTCGAGGGGGTGTCCATGAAGTCGGTCGCCGCGGAGCTGGGACTCACCCCGATGTCGCTCTACCGCTACGTCGACTCCAAGGAGCAGCTGCTGGAGGTCATGCTCGACGTCGCCTACGGTCCGCCGGACCGGTCACTGGTGGCGTCCGGTCCGTGGCGGGAGCGGCTGAGCCGGTGGGCGTACGCCCTGGTGGACGCCCTGCTGCAGCATCCGTGGATCTCCATGGTGCCGATGGCCGGGCCGCCGCTGTCGCCGAACATCCTCGGCTGGACCGACGCCGGCGCCCAGGCGTACGAGGGCGCGGAGCTGACGGCCCAGCAGAAGATGTCGTCGCTGCTCGTCGTCGACGGCTACGTCCGCAGCCACGTGCGGATGTCGCTGACCATGGGCTTCGCCGAGCCGGACCCGCAAGAGCCCAACCTCTACGCGACCTACCTGCCCACGCTGCTCGACCCCGACCGCTTCCCGGCCCTGCTGGCGACCTCGCCCGCCATCCTCGACGACGACCCGGAGGGGGACTTCTTCCGCGACGAGCTGCGGTTCGGCCTGGACCTCATCCTCGACGGGATCGAGTCGCTCACCCGTCAGGGTCGGCGCCAGCCCGCCTCGTCGACCCCGCCGGGGATGTCCCCGTCCGGGTCGTAGGGCGTGCGGGTGAAACGGAAGGACGCGAGGTCGAGGTGGCTGACCGCCCCGTCGACGTCCCGGACCACGCGCAGCGGCTCCCCCGCGTAGTACCCGTCCAGGCCCACCCAGGTGCCGTCGCCGACCGCCCGGAAGCGCGCCCCGCGGCCCTGTCCGGGCACGCCCAGCTCGAGGCCGCCATCGGGCGTCGCCCGTGCGTGCGTGAGCGAGGGGCCCCAGTGCCACAAGCCCACGAGCTCGAGCGCCTCCGCCGTCGTGCCCCCGGCGTACCAGGGTTCGGGCTCCAGCGGCTCCCGCTCACGGACGACGGTGAGCAGGTCACGGGCGAAGGCCAGTGGGGCGCTCGTCGTGTTGGCGAACACGACGACGCCGTCACCGGACTCGACGTCGACCTGGAGACCGGCGAGGAAGCCCGGCATCGACCCGCCGTGACCGGCATACCGTCGGCCGGCGTCGTTCCACACCTGGAAGCCCAGCCCGTGCCCGGCCGTCCACGGCTGTCCGGGCAGGTCGCTGACCGTCTGCACCACGAGCATCTCCGCGAGGGTGTCGGACGCCAGCAGGTCGCCGGTGTCACCCGCGAGGAAGGCGGCCCAGCGAGCGAGGTCCTGCGCGGTCGACCACAGCTGACCCGCGGGGGCCATGGCGCCGGCGTCGTGCTCCGGCTCGGGCAGGAGCAGGTCGGCGAAGGGGTGCACCGCGAGGCCTTGCGCCGCAGCTCCCGTCGGCCGGGTCGTGGTCCGGGTCATCCCGAGCGGCGCCAGCAGGTCGCGGCCGACGACGGTGTCCCACGACGCACCGTGGGAGCGGGCGACGAGCTCGCCGAGGGCGGCATACCCGACGTTGGTGTAGTGGTAGCGGCTGCCCGCCCGCATCCGGGTCACCGGCGAGGGCGATACGAGCTCGTCCCAGCCGCCGCCCGGGGTGCGCTCCCACCAGGGTCCGTCGGTCTCGGACTGCAGCCCAGAGGTATGCGTGAGCAGCTGGGCGATCGTGGCGCGCCCGAACCCGGTGCCCGGCACGTGGTCCTCGTACCGGTCGTCGAGGTCGAGCCGGCCGGCGTCGCGCAGTCGCATGACGGCTACGGCGACGAAGGTCTTCGTGATGGAGCCGATGCGGTACTGCGTGTCGGGACCCGCCGGTAGGCCGCCCTCCCGGCCGTCCACGGTGCCGCGGGCGTCGGCCCAGACCAGCGCGCCGCGGCGCACCAGGCCGGCCGCCACCGACGGCAGCCGTTGGGCGCGCTGCTCGGTGGCGAGCCGGGTGGTGAGGAGCCGGGCGGTGGACGGGTCGAGGGCCGTCATCGGTCAGGCCTTCTTGGTCGACGCCCGCGCGGTCGTCGTGGTCTTGCGGGCGGTCGTCTTCTTGGCCGTGGTCTTCTTGGCGGCCGTCTTCTTCACGGCCGTCTTCTTCACCGCTCGCTTGCGGGTCGTCGGGCCCTTGGCCCGCTTCTCCGCCAGCAGCTCGAAGCCGCGCTCGGGGGTGATGGCCTCGGGGTCGTCGTCGCGGCGCAGGGTGGCGTTGGTCTCGCCGTCGGTCACGTAGGCCCCGAACCGGCCGTCCTTGACCACGACCGGCTTCCCCGACACGGGGTCGGCGCCGAGCTCCTTGAGCGGCGCGGCCGCGGCCCGGCCCCGCTGCTTGGGCTGCGCGTAGATGGCGAGCGCCTCGTCGAGGGTGATGTCGAACAGCTGCTGCTCCGTGAGCAGGGACCGCGAGTCGGTGCCCTTCTTGAGATAGGGCCCGTAGCGGCCGTTCTGGGCGGTGATCTCCACGGTCGAGCCGTCCTCCGCGCTCGCCGTCCCGACGACGCGGGGCAGCGACAGCAGCTTGAGGGCGGCGTCGAGGTCGATGGTCGACAGCTCCATGTCCTTGAACAGGGAGGCGGTACGCGGCTTGGCCTTGGCCGCCTTGCCGCGAGCCTTGGGGGCGCCCGCGGGCTCCTCGGGCAGGACCTCGGTGACGTAGGGCCCGTAGCGCCCCGACCGGGCGATGACCTCGTTCCCGGACACCGGGTCGCGGCCGAGGACCCGGCCGTCGTCGGCCGCGGCCTCGAGCAGCTCGCGGGCCCTGGCCGGCGTCATCTCGTCGGGCGCGATGTCGTCGT
>JBDSYO010000233.1:0-4952 GCA_039925625.1 Lapillicoccus sp.
CCTCGCCCCGATGGAGCGACAGGGCCAGTACCAGGGGCTGGCGGGGATGAGCTTCTCGCTCGCCTCGGTGGTCGCGCCGCCTCTGGTGGCCCTGCTCTGCATCGGTTGGGGGCAGCCCGGCTGGCTCCTCGTCGGCGGGCTCGTGCTGGTCGCCGCCCTGCTCAACGTGCCCGCCAGCGCCTGGGCGCTACGCACCCGGGAGCGCTACGGGGTCACCACGCACAGCGGGTGACCCCGTAGGTCCCGTCAGTCAGTTCAGCCGGTCAGTGCAGGACGGGGATCGAGAAGGGGTAGGAGTAGGGCTCGCCGTTGCTCGCCCGGATGGCCCCCTTGATGTGGCAGAACAGCGCGGCGATACCGGCGATCACCCACAGGATGATGGCGATGGGGAACAGGACGACCGTGAAGAGGCAGACCCAGCCGACGATGATGAGCAGCCAGACGGCGAGGTTGAAGTTGAACGCCCCGGCGGCCGCCTGACGGGCGATCGGGCTGCGGTCCTTGTAGACCAGGTAGACCACCAGCGGGCCGAGGATGCTCAGCCAGCCGACCGAGACGACGGCGGCGATGAGGGCCGACAGGTGGGCGAGGATCGACACGGTGCGCTCGGTGCCCGTGGCGAGGGTGCCGGAAGGCGTCCGGTCGGCGGGAGGCTGGCTGTAGCTCATGGTTCCGTCCTGGTGAGGTGGGCCCGATGGCTCAGGCTGCGACCAGTGTGACGTGAGGACCGCGCTCGAGGTTCCCGAATGAGGGTCGCGCGCGCCGCATTCCGGGTCAGGTCAGGGTGGACCCGGAGGGTCTAGGGGGAGGAGGTCGCCGCCGGCTCGGTCACGAAGTCGATGAGCTCCTCCACACTCGCCAGCAGGGTGGGCTCGAGGTCGGCGTAGGTGCGGACCCGGCCGAGGATGCGCTTCCAGGCCAGGGCGATGTCGGTCTGGGTCTCGTGGGGCCAGCCGAGGGCCGCGCAGATGCCGTGCTTCCAGGACTGGCCGCGGGGGATGACGGGCCAGACGGTGAGGCCGAGCCGCTCGGGACGTACCGACTGCCAGACGTCGACGTAGGGGTGTCCCAGCACCCGCACGCAGCCGCGCGTGCCGGGCAGGGCACGGACCGCGTCGACGATGCCGGCCTCCTTGGTGCCGGGGACCAGGTGGTCGACGAGGACCCCCATCCGGCGGGTCGGGCCCGGACGGAAGGCCGCGATGGCCCCGGCCAGGTCGTCGACCCCGTCGAGGAGCTCGACGACGACCCCCTCCACCCGCAGGTCGTCGCCCCACACCTTCTCGACGAGCTCGGCGTCGTGGCGCCCCTCGACGAACAGGCGGGAGGCCGCGGCGACCGTCGCCCGGGCGCCGACGACGGCGGTGGAACCGCTGGCCGTCCGCGACTCCGCCTGCCGGGCGGTGTGGAGCGCGGCCGAGGCGGCCCGGCGCGGTGGGGTCAGCACGACGGGGGCCCCGTCGACCAGGAACCCGGGCCCGAGGGGGAAGCCCCGGGTACGGCCGCGCCGGTCCTCGAGATGGACGACCTGCATCCCCCCGGCCTTCTCCACCCGCACGACGGCGCCGCACCACCCCGTGTCGGTCTCCTCGACGACGAGCCCCGGTTCGGCCGCCACCTCCGGGGCGCGGGGGGTCCGGGCCGCGCGCCAGTCCCCGGAGAGGACGTCACGGCCGTAGCGGTCACCGGAGGGGGGCACCGGGCGAGGCTACGCAGCGGCATACCCGGGCCCGGGGCGGCGCGCCGCGTCGAGGGGCGGCGGCGCGGCGAGGTCGTAGACTTGGCACTCGGAATGGCCGAGTGCCAGCGGGTATGCGCGCGGGCCGGTGTTCCGTGGTCGAGGCGATGGAGGAGGTGGAGCGTGAGCGAGGAGCGTCGGCTGGCCGTCCTGCGGGCCATCGTCCAGGACTACGTACAGACCTCCGAGCCCGTCGGGTCGCGGGCTCTCGTCGAGCGGCACCACCTCGGGGTGTCGGCGGCGACGGTGCGCAACGACATGGCCGTACTCGAGGAGGAGGGCCTCATCCACGCGCCTCACACCTCCGCCGGACGCGTACCCACCGACGCCGGCTACCGGGTGTTCGTCGACCGGCTCGGGTCGGTCAAGCCGATGTCGGTAGCCGAGAAGTCGGCCATCCGCACCTTCCTCTCCGGAGCCGTCGACCTCGACGACGTCGTCGACCGCACCGTGCGGCTGCTCGCCACCCTCACCCGTCAGGTCGCCGTCGTGCAGTACCCGAGCCTGACCCGCTCCACCGTGCGCCACATCGAGCTGGTGCCCCTCGGGGCGACCCGGCTCATGGTGGTCCTCATCGTCAACACCGGGCGGGTCGAGCAGCGCATCGTCGCGGCCAGGGGCGACCTCACCTCGCCCGAGGGGGAGATCTTCGTCTCCCGGCTGCGCACGGCGCTCAACGCGGAGGTCGTCTCCAGGCCGTTCTCGGAGGCCGCGGCCCGCTTGCGGAGCCTCGCCGACCAGTTCGAGCTCACCGACCGCGACACCGTGCGGGCCGTCGTGCAGGCCCTCGAGGATGCTCTTGTCGAGGAGCGGGAGGAGCGCGTCGTCCTCGCCGGGACGGCCAACCTGGCCCGCTTCGGGACGGACTTCCCCCTCACGATCGGCCCGGTGCTCGAGGCGCTGGAGGAGCACGTCGTGCTGCTCAAGCTGCTGGGTACGCTGGACAGCGACCGCGCCGACGGTCTGGGCGGCCGGGTCACCGACGCGGTGGCCGTGCGCATCGGTCACGAGAACCCGCACCAGGGGCTCGCCTCGACATCGGTCGTCTCGACCGGGTATGCCGCGGGCACGGAGGTCGTCGCCGGGCTCGGCGTGCTCGGTCCGACCCGGATGGACTACCCCACCGCTATGGCCACGGTGCGCGCCGTCGCCCGCTACGTCTCGGAGATCCTCGGCCCCTGACCGCCCGGCGCACCGCATACATCCCAGAACTCTTGTTGGACAAGGACTCTCGTTGAACGACTACTACCAGGACCTCGGGGTCTCCAGGACGGCTACCGAGGAGGAGATCAAGCGCGCCTACCGCAAGCAGGCGCGACGGCTCCACCCCGACGTCAACCCGAGCCCCGACGCCGAGGAGCAGTTCAAGGAGCTCTCCCAGGCCTACGACGTGCTCTCCGACCCGGAGAAGAAGCGCGCCTTCGACATGGGAGCCGACCCGTATGCCACGGGCGGCGGTGCCGGGGCCGGCCAGGGCTTCACGTTCAGCGACGTCATGGACGCCTTCTTCGGTGGTGGCGCGGCGGCGACCCGCGGTCCGCGCCAAAGGCAGCAGCGGGGCCAGGACGCACTCGTGCGCCTCGACATCGACCTGCGGGCCGCGGTGTTCGGCTCCGACGAGGAGCTCACCGTCGATACGGCCGCCGCGTGTGGGACGTGCGGCGGCGCCGGCGCCCAGCCGGGCACGGGGACCTCGACGTGCAACGTCTGCGGCGGGCGCGGCGAGGTGCAGAGCGTGCAGCGCTCCTTCCTCGGCCAGGTGATGACCAGCCGCCCGTGCGGCGCCTGCCAGGGCTACGGCACGGTCATCCCCAACCCCTGCTTCGAGTGCTCGGGGCAGGGCCGGGTACGTACGCGCCGAACGCTCAAGCTGCGGGTGCCCGCCGGTGTCGACAGCGGGACGCGGATCCAGCTCTCCGGGGAGGGCGAGGTCGGTCCCGGAGCGGGTCCGTCCGGCGACCTCTACGTCGAGATCGCGGTCCGGACGCACGGGATCTACACCCGCCGGGGCGATGACCTGCACTGCACGGTGGAGCTGCCGATGACGGCGGCCGCGCTGGGGACGACGCTGTCGCTGGCGACGTTCGACGGCGACCGCGAGCTCGTCGTCGGGTCCGGCACCCAGGCGGGGGAGGCGCTCACCCTGCGCTCGCTCGGCATCACCCATCTGCGCGGGAGCGGCCGCGGCGACCTCATCGTGCACACCAACGTGCAGACCCCGACCCACCTGACGCCCGAGCAGGAGGACCTGCTGCGCCAGCTCGCCACCATGCGGGGTGAGGAGCGGCCGGTGGGCACGCTCGCGCCCCTGGAGAAGGGCATCCTCGGCAAGCTCAAGGACGCGTTCAAGGCCCGCTGAGCATGACCCATCGGATGTTCCTCGTCGACGACCCGGCGTGGCCGCTCGCGGTGGCCGGGGACGAGGTCCGGGTCGCTGGAGCCGAGGGCCGGCACGCGGTCACCGTCGTACGGGTACGCGTGGGGGAGACGGTGCTGCTCGGCGGCGCCGGGCGGCGGGCGGAGGCGGTCGTCACTCATACCGGGCGCGACGCGTTCACCGCGCGGCTGGGTGACGTGGCCGAACAGCCGCTGGTGGGGCCGCGGTTCGTCCTCGTGCAGGCGCTCGCCAAGGGCGGGCGCGACGAGCAGGCGGTCGAGACCGCCACCGAGCTCGGCGTGGACGAGATCGTGCCCTGGCAGGCGTCGCGGGGGGTCGCGGTCTGGCGGGGCGCCGACCGCGAGGAGAAGGGCCGGCAGCGGTGGGCGGCGGTCGCCGCCGCCGCCGCGAAGCAGTCGCGCCGGGCCCGCGTCCCGGTCGTGGCCCCACCGGCCGGTCTGCGGGAGGTCGCGACCCGCCTCGGCGCGGCCGACCTGGCACTCGTCCTGCACGAGGAGGCGGTCGACCCTCTGGCGAAGGTGACGTTGCCCGAGGTGGGGGAGGTCGTGCTGGTGGTCGGGCCCGAGGGTGGGATCGCGCCGGCCGAGCTGGACGCCTTCCTCGCCGTGGGCGCCTCGACCGTGCGGCTGGGGGCCGAGGTGCTGCGGTCGTCGAGCGCCGGCCCCGCGGCCCTCGCCGTGCTCAACGCTATGGGCCGCTGGCGCTGACGGCGCTGACGGCGCTTGACCCGCGTCGGGGGCTCAAGGAGGATCCACGCCATGGCTGAGGACTGTCTGTTCTGCGGGATGCTCGCCGGGTCGGTGCCGATGGACGTCG
>JBDSYO010000234.1:0-2538 GCA_039925625.1 Lapillicoccus sp.
AGAACACGGTGCCCTTGCTGGCCCGCACGACGTTGGGGTTGCCCCAGTCGGTGACCGCGTCGGCCGCGACGACCGCGGCCACCCCGGCGGCGTCGGCGGTGCGCAGCATGGCGCCGAGGTTGCCGGGCTTCTCGACGCCCTGCCCTACGAGGACGAGGGGCCGCGGACCGGGGTCGAGGGCCGACAGCGGGCGGCCCGCCGTGGGGACGACGGCGAGGATGCCGTCGGGGCCCTCGCGGTAGGCCACCTTCTCGAACGCGGCCCGGCTGAGGCGGACGACCTCCGACCTGAGGGTGCGGGACTGGCGTACCAGGTCGTCCTGGTGGCCGATGTCCTGTCGGCCGGCGATCCCGGATGGGCTGAACAGGTCCGGGCAGACGAAGAGGGTCTGCGGACGTACCCCCGCGGCCAGGGCGAGGGCGAGCTCCTCGTAGCCCTCGACCACGGTCAGGCCCGACTCGTCCCGCATACGCCGCCGACGCAGGCCGACCAGCGCCTTGAGGCGGGGGTTGGTCACCGAGGTGACGAGCAGGTCGGTCATGGTGCGCCCAGGATGCCAGGGGCTCGGCCCAGCTGGCTCGGGTCGCTCAGAGGAGGGAGCGGAGGACGTCGGCCAGGCCGTCGTCCTCGACGGCGCCGGCGACCTCGTCGGCGGCCGCCTTGACCTCGTCGGGCGCCTGGCCCATCGCGACCCCGCGGGCGGCCCAGTGCAGCATCTCGAGGTCGTTGCGCTGGTCGCCGACCGCGACGGTGTCGGCCGGCTCGACGTGCAGGCGTCGGCGCACCAGCTCGAGCGCCGACCCCTTGGACACGCCTTCGGGGTTGATGTCGAGCCACGCCGTCCAGCCGACCGCGTACGACACCTCGTGCAGCCCCACGCGCTCGATCTGCTCCATGAACTCCTCGGAGGACGCCTCCGGCCGGCGGAGCGTCACGCGGGTGGCCGGCTCCGACACGAGCTCCTCCCAGTCGACGACCACCTGGTCGCCGCCGAGCTCGCCCTCGGGGAACAGCGCGCTGACCTTGAACCCGACGCCGAGGTCCTCCACGGCGACGAGCGCCTCGGGGATCTCCTTCCGCAGCATCGTGAGTACGGGCCGCGGGTCGAAGGTCACCGTGTCGACGACCCGGTAGCCCGCCGGCTGGTCCGGGTCGAGCGCGAGCGTCACCGCCCCGTTGGAGCACACGGCATACCCCTGGGTGAGGCCGAGCTGCGCGATGACCGGCATGGCGGCGACGATCGAGCGGCCGGTGGCGATGACGACGTGGTGACCGGCGGCGACGACGTCGGTGACCGCCCGTGCGACGTGGGGGCTGAGGACGCCGGCGTGGTCGATGGTCGTGCCGTCGATGTCCAGGGCGACGAGCCGGGGTTGGGAGGCGGTGTCCATGGTCGTCACCACCCTACGGGCGAGGGGCGGCGGGCCCGGCATGCCGGTCGACCGGCGGGCTCGGGGGCCGGGGCACGCGCGTCGCGCCCACCACCGCGACCACGTTGAGGACCAGGAGGATGCCGACCGGCCAGACGGTGCCGTGCACCTGGGCGACCCCCGCGAGCGCCGCCGCCAGCACCGCCGACGAGAGGCCGATGGTCAGCTGCGAGAACGCCGAGAGCTGGGGCAGCTCGTCGGGGGGCGCGTAGGCCACCAGGTAGGCCGACTTCGAGACGCTGACGGCGTCGGCGGCCAGCGTCGCCAGGAGCATGAGGACCGCGTGGACGACCGGTGGCCCAGCGTGTAGCCGACCAGAGTGCCGAGGGTGCTGAGAGGGACGAGCAGCCCTGCGACGAGCAGCGACCCGCCGAGCGCGGCGCAGAGGAACGGCAGGACGATCGACGTGCTCGCAAGCTGGCCGGCCAGGCTGTAGGCGCTGCCCTGGGCGAGCAGGAGGGGGAAGTTGCGCCGGGCCGGTTCGGTCCCGGGCATCGCTTCGCTCCCCGCCGTATGCGTCCTGCTCGTCGGCGCCGGGCTAGGCCCGCCGGACCGGGGTGAGCACCTCAAGACCCAGGAAGGGACGCAGGGCCTCGGGCACGACGACGGAGCCGTCGGCCTGCTGGTGGTTCTCGAGGATGGCGACCAGCCACCGGGTCGTCGCCAGCGTGCCGTTGAGGGTGGCGACGGCGCGGGTGCCGGATCCCTGCGGGTCGCGCTCGCGGATGTTGAGCCGACGGGCCTGGTACGTCGTGCAGTTCGAGGTCGACGTCACCTCGCGGTAGCGACCCTGCGTGGGGATCCAGGCCTCGCAGTCGAACTTGCGAGCCGCCGAGCCCCCCAGGTCACCGGCCGCGGTGTCGATGATGCGGTAGGGCAGCTCGACCTTGGCCAGCATGTCCCGCTCCCACTGCAGGAGCCGTTCGTGCTCGGCCTCGGCGTCCTCCGGCCGGCAGTAGGAGAACATCTCGATCTTCTGGAACTGGTGCACGCGAATGATGCCGCGGGTGTCCTTGCCGTGCGACCCGGCCTCGCGGCGGTAGCACGTCGACCACCCGGCATACCGCTTCGGCCCGTCGGTGAGGTCGAGGATCTCGTCGCTGTGGTA
>JBDSYO010000235.1:0-7825 GCA_039925625.1 Lapillicoccus sp.
CTCCGCCGCGGTGCGCGCCGTGTTGAGCGACCCCGACCGTAGGCCGGCCTCGACGACCACGGTGCCCCGCGAGATGGTCGCGATGATCCGGTTGCGCAGGAGGAACCGGGGTCGGGTCGGCGCGGAGCCCGGCGGCACCTCGGCCATCACCGAGCCGACCTCCACGATCCGCGCCAGCAGCGCGGCGTGGGCAGCGGGGTAGGGGCGGTCGACACCTCCGGCCAGCACCGCCAGGGTCATGCCCTCGACCGCCAGGGCTCCGCGATGGGCGGCGGCGTCGATGCCGAACGCCGCGCCGGAGACGACGGTCCAGCCCCGGTCGGCGAGCCCGGACCCGAAGTCGGTCGCCACGGTGTCGCCGTAGGCCGTGCTGGTGCGGGCGCCCACTACCGACACCGACCGCTCGGCAAGCCCGGCGAGGTCGGGGATGCCCCGGACCCACAGGCAGATCGGGGGTGCGGGGTGGTCGTCCACGCGACGTGGCCACCCCGGGTCGCCGGGACAGACGACCTCGGCCCCGACCACCCGAGCGGCCTCCAGGTGCGACACGGGGTCGGACCCGTAGGCGTACCGCTGTGCCCGGGCACGGAAGATCTCGGGCACCCGCGCGTCACCCCCGACCGCGAGGGCGAGCGCGCCCACGGCGCCGTGCTGCTCGATGAGGCTGAGCGCCCGGTCGTCAGCCGGCTCGGCGATCCGCGTCCACCCAGCCCGCGCGCCACGCTCGGCCCGGCTGACCCCGGTGGTCATGCGGCGACCCGGACGTCGGGCTGGCGCAGGGCGAGCGCCCGCCCGATATCGTCGCCGTCGGGGCGCTCGGTGCCGGCGAGGTCGCTGAGCGTCCACGCCAGCCGGAGGCAGCGGTCGTAGCCCCGCATCGTGAGCTGGCCGCGGTCGAAGGCCCCGTCGATCGACCCGGTCGCGTGGCGCGCCAGCCGGAAACGCCCACCGCGGAGGACCGGACCCGGCGCCTGGCCGTTGAGGCGCCACGACGTGCCGGCCCAGCGGTCGGCCTGCCGTTCCCGCGCCTCGGCGACCCGGGCGGCCACCGTCGCGCTTGGCTCTCCCGGCTCGAGGACGAGCGCGGCCCGCGTGGGCACCGGCACGAACACCTGGATGTCGATGCGGTCGAGGACGGGGCCCTTGAGCCGAGCCTGGTACCGGCTCAGCCGCTGCGCGGAGCATGTGCAGTGCACCCCTTTGCCCCAGCCGAACCCGCACGGGCACGGGTTGGCGGCCAACACCAGCTGGAACCGGCAGGGGAACCGGTGCCGACCCACGGCGCGGGACACGACGACCTCGCCCGACTCGATGGGCTGGCGCAGCGCCTGGATGACCGCCGGGTGGAACTCGGGCGCCTCGTCCATGAACAGCACCCCGTGGTGGGCCTGGGTCACCGCTCCGGGCAGGACTCGCCCGCTGCCCCCGCCGACGAGAGCCACGGCGGAGGCGCCGTGGTGCGGCGCGATGAACGGGGGCCGCCGCTCGAGAACCGGCCGACGGCCGACGCGGCCCATGATCGACGCGATCGCGGTGACCTCCATCGCCTGCTCGTCGTCGAGGGCGGGGAGCAGCCCGGGGAGGCGCTCGGCGAGCATCGTCTTGCCCGATCCCGGCGGGCCGACGAGGTAGACGTGGTGGCCGCCGGCGGCGGCCACCTCGAGAGCGTGGCGGGCCTCGGCCTGACCGACGACGTCGACGAGGTCGGGCTGGGCCGGGCGCTCCGGCACGGGAAGGAGTGGCTCCTCCACCTCCGCCGGGGTCAGCCCTTGGTGCAGGAGCCGGTAGCGAGCGACCAGCTCGGCCAGGTGCGCCACGGGATGGACCCGGGCCCCGGCCACGAGCCGCGCCTCGGCCGCGTTGGCCACGGGGACGACGACGTGCCGGGCTCCACCCCGGACCGCGGCGAGCACGAGCGGCAGGACGCCGGGCAAGGGCCGGACCGACCCGTCGAGCCCCAGCTCCCCGATGTGGACGACGTCTCGCACCAGCTCCGGACGGATCTCCTCGCAGGCGACGAGGGCGGCCACGCAGATCGCGAGGTCGAACCCCGACCCGACCTTGGGCACGGACGCCGGTGACAGGTTGACGGTCACCCGCCGCAGCGGGATGGCGAAGCCGGAGTTGGCCGCGGCGGCCTTGACCCGACCCGGCGCCTGCCCGCACGCGCTGTCGGGGCAGCCCCCGATGGTGAACGCCGGCAGCCCGCTCGACACGTCGACCTCCACCTCGACCCGGAACCCGACGATGCCGGTGAGCCCGACCGAGAGCGTGCGTCCGAGGCTCACGCGACCACGCCCCGGAGGTGCTCGATGACGCAGGCGCCGACCCGCGGCCGCAGCACCCCGACGACGTCGACCCGCACGGTGTCGACCCGCCACGTCAGCCCCGGAGGGGTGCTCCGGCGCTCGGCGAGCCAGGACGCCGACAGCCGCCGCAGCCGGGCCAGCTTGCGGTGGTCGACGGCTTCGACGGGCGACCCGAACGTGGTGCTACGCCGGGTCTTGACCTCGCACACGACCAGGCAGCCGCCGTCGCGGGCCACGAGGTCGATCTCGCCCAGGGGGCACCGCCAGTTCCGGTCGAGCACCTCCAGCCCCACGTCACGCAGGTAGCGGGCGGCGATCCGCTCGCCATAGGTGCCGAGTCCGCGGGCCCGGGCCCAGGGCATACCCGCCGCAGCGGTCGAAAGACCAGCGGTCGAAGGGTCAGCGGTCGAAGCGTCCATGGCCCCACCGTGGCGGCGAGAAGCGCCCCGCGCACCGGGCCTCCGTCGGCCTGTGGACGGTGGGACGAGACGGTCAGGGGGTGTGGACGAGCGCCCCCGCCCCCGAGATGACGGGGGACGCTAGCAGCGACCTACGACGGCAGCTCGAGGTCGGACTTGGGCAGCTCCTCGATGTTGACGTCCTTGAACGTCACCACCCGCACGGTCTTGACGAACCGGGCCGGGCGGTAGATGTCCCACACCCAGGCGTCGTGCATGGTCACGTCGAAGAAGACCTCGCCGCCGTCGCCGCGCACCTTCATGTCGACCGAGTTGCAGAGGTAGAAGCGTCGCTCGGTCTCCACGACGTGCGAGAAGAGCGAGACGACGTCGCGGTACTCCCGGTAGAGCTGAAGCTCCATCTCGGTCTCGTACTTCTCGAGATCCTCAGAGCTCATGCGGGTGACTCCTCGATCAACGTGTCGTCCGGGTGGACCCCCAGCTCGTCCAGCTCCTCCATGAGTTCTACCACCCCGGGCAGCCGCCACGACCGGCGGTGCTGGACGCACGGACCGTGCACCTCCAGGGCCATCATGTGCTCCGGCGCCGCATACCCCTTGTTGACCGCCCAGCCGTAGACCGGGTGGTCGGGGTCGAGGGCGACCATCATCGCGTCGCGCTCCACCTTGGCCAGCACCGAGGCGGCCGCCACGGAGGAGCACTTGAGGTCGGCCTTGATCATCGTCGTCACGGGCGGCACGGTGGGGTGGGTGCGCTCGTCGGCGAAGGCCAGGAGGCCGAGCTCGTCCGGCGGGGTGAGCCAGTCGTGGTTGCCGTCGAGGATGACGATGTCGGGCACGACCCCTCGCGCGGCGATCGCCGTCAGCGCCCGCGTCCCGGCGAGGCGTAGGCCGCCCATGATCCCGATCTCGTCGATCTCCGCCGGCGACGCGTGGCCCACGGCGTACGCCAAGGCCCACCGCCGGATCGGCGGCACCATCCGCACCCGGCGGGCGGGGGTGAGCAGCTTGGAGTCCTTGACGCCCTGGGGCGCGGAGCGGCACGTCTCGTCGATGACGACGACGCCCACCGACACCGGCCCGGCGAGGGCGCCGCGGCCCACCTCGTCCATGCCCGCGAGCACGCGGTGGCCGTCCCGCTGCAGCGCACGCTCGACGCGCAGCGAGGGCTTACGGGTCCGGCTGACGACCACTTAGCCGGTCGACCCGGTGGTCGCGGTGACCGCCGGCGTCGGGGAGGTGCCGGACGGCGCCGGGATGTCGGCGTAGACCCGTTCCGGCACGGACAGCCAGCGGACGTGGTCGACCGGCCAGACGATCATCACCGCGCGGCCCGTGATGTCGTCGACGGGCACGGAGCCGAGGGCGCCGGTGCCGTCGTCGTGGAAGCGGGAGTCGGACGAGTCGCTGCGGTGGTCGCCCATGACCCACACCTTGCCCGCGGGCACCGTGATGTCGAAGGCGGACTTGCCGCCCCCGGGGGTGTCACCGGGCTTGATGTAGGGCTCGTTGACGGCGACCCCGTTGACGGTCAGCTGGCCGTTCTTGTCACAGCAGACGACGTGGTCGCCGGGTAGCCCGATGACCCGCTTGATGAGGTGGTCGTCGGAGTCGTCGGGGAGCAGGCCGACGAACTGCAGCACGCGGTGGATCGTCGCCCGCGACCCGGACTCGGTCGGCGCCGGCGAGAACCCGAGCCAGTTGTCAGGATCCTTGAAGACCACGACGTCACCCCGGTTGAGGTCGAACGGGCCGGGGGTCAGCTTGCTGACGATGACCCGGTCGTCACGCACGAGGGTGTTCTCCATCGAGCCCGACGGGATGTAGAACGCCTGGATCAGCCAGGTCTTGACGACGAACGAGAGCACCAGCGCCATGACGGCGATGATGAGGATCTCCTTGATCCCGCCCCACACGTTCTGCAGGAAGCTCTGCGAGTCCTCGTCGTCGTCGTCCTCCAGGTCCACCGGGTCGTCGTCGACCCCAGTGTCCCGGTCGCGTCCCCGGTCGGGGTTGCGGGGCGCCGCGGACTGCGGGGAAGACGTCACTGACCAGCTCCGACGGGCGAGGGGACGGTGGACACGGGACCGGGCCCCTGTGCGGAACCGAGGGAACCGAGGCGACCGGGCGGCCAGTATCGCACCGTCGCCTGGCCGATGACGTCACGCAACGGCACCACGCCGCCACCCGGACGGCCGAGGTAGGCGCGGGAGTCGCCGGACTCGCTGCGGTGGTCCCCCATCACCCACATGCCGCCGGCCGGCACCGTGACGTCGAACGTCAGGGTGCTGGGCCGGTCCCCCGGCCACAGGTACGGCTCGTCGAGCGGCACCCCGTTGAGCAACAGCCGTCCCGAGGCGTCGTCGCAGCACACGACGTGGTCGCCGGGCAGGCCGATGACCCGCTTGACGTAATCGGTGGTGCCCCCGCCGTCCCCGGCGGGGAAGGCCCGCGTGCCGTCGAAGACGACTATGTCGCCGCGATGCAGCCCGTCGCCGCGCACGAGGCGGTTGACCAGGAGCCGGTCACCCGGCTCGATGGTGGGCTCCATCGAGACGCTCGGCACCGAGAAGGACTGCACGAGGAGCTGACGCAACCCCACGACGAGGCCGACGACCGCGAGCGCGGCCAGCGTGTAGACCCACCACCGGGTGCGGGGGGCACCCGGCGGCGGTGCGTCCGAGGTCACTCGGCGGCGGAGTCCTGAGGGGTGGCGGTGGCCTTGGGGGCGGTGGTGGCGGGACGGGCGTGCTTCGGGGTCTTGGCCGGCACGGTGTCGCGCTTCTCCTTGATCTTCGCGGCCTTGCCGCGCAGGTCGCGCAGGTAGTAGAGCTTCGCGCGTCGCACGTCGCCGCGGGTCACGACCTCGATGTGGTCGATGATCGGCGTGTGCAGCGGGAAGGTCCGCTCGACACCCACTCCGAACGACACCTTGCGCACCGTGAAGGTCTCGCCGATCCCCCCGCCGTGGCGGCGGATGACGACGCCCTGGAAGACCTGGACGCGGGAGCGCGTCCCCTCGACGACCTTGACGTGCACCTTGAGGGTGTCACCGGCGCGGAAGGCGGGGACGTCGGTGCGCAGGGAGGCCTGGTCGACGGAGTCGAGCTTGTGCATGGCGGTTTCGCTTTCTCGTGGTGCCACAGGTCACCGCGGGGGATGGGTTCGAGGGGGGTGATCGTCAGATCGGGGTATGCGTCCCGCCGGCCTCGCGACCACGCATACGCTCGTGGTCACTTCCCCCTGTGGCAGGGGCGCGTCTGGTGCCGGACGCAACCTGCCGATTCTGCCAGACCGCGCGACGGTGACGAAATCGCCCGAGGGTGACGACGTCGCTCAACGGCGGCGCTTGACGAGGTCGACCGTGCCGGGGAACCGGCCGGCGCCTGGCTCGATCCGGTACCCCGCTTTGCCGTACAGGCGCAGGTTGCGCTCGGAGTGGGCGCCCGTGTTGAGCCAGAGCCGCTGCACCTCCGCCGGCGCCGCTGACTCGGCGTACGCCAGTAAGGCGCGGCCGAGGCCCCGCCCGGCCAGGTCCGGAGCCACCATGAGCCGCCCGGTCTCCCACGTGGCCGGGTCCTGCGGCGCCACCCGGCCGCGCACGGAGGCGACGAGGCGCCCTCCCGCGCGCACGACCCAGGTCGTCCAGGATTCGAAGGACGCCAGGACGTCGTCCGGGCCCTCGGTGAGCGGCGGGATCGCGAACGACCCGGCGAGGCGGCCCTCGTCGACCCAGCAGGCCCGCTGCAGCACGAGCACCTCGGGGGCGTCGGCCCGGGTCGCCACCACGGGCTCCAGCCCGGCCGCGCCCAGTGCGGCCGAGGCGTGCAGGAGGTCGGGCCGGCGGGCGGCGGTGCGGGTGAGCCGCTGCTCGTGCCGCCACCGGGCGATCGCGCCGTGGTCGCCGGAGCGCAGGACCGACGGGACCTCACGCTCGCGCCACGTGGGCGGCTTGGTGTAGACGGGGTACTCCAGCAGGCCGTCTTCGTGCGACTCCTCGTCGAGGGACCCGGCGTTGCCGATGACCCCGGGTACGAGCCGGGCCACGGCTTCGACCATGGCCAGGACCGCCACCTCTCCCCCGTTGAGCACGTAGTCGCCGAGGGAGACCAGCGAGACCGGCATCCGGGTCGCGGCGTCCTCGACGACGCGCTCGTCGATGCCTTCGTAGCGACCGCACGCGAAGGCGAGCCACGGCTCGCGGGCCAGCGCCCGAGCGGTGGCCTGCGTGAACGGGGTACCGGCCGGCGCGGGCACGACGAGGTGCGGCGGCCCGCCTCGGCCGCCCCCCGAGGCGAGAACGGCGTCGAGGGCCTCCCCCCAGGGCTCGGGACGCATGACCATGCCCGCGCCGCCGCCGTAGGGCGAGTCGTCGACCGTCCGGTGCCGGTCGTGCGTGAACTCGCGCAGGTCATGCACGCGCACGTCGAGCAGGCCGTTCCGCCGGGCCGTGCCGATGAGCGAGAGGTCGAGCGGGGCGAGGTAGTCCGGGAAGATCGTCACGACGTCGACCCGCATACCGGTCACGCGTTGAGCTCCAGCAGCCCGTCCGGCGGGTCGACGACGACCCGGCCCCCCGCGACGTCGACCTCGGGCACGATCGCCTCGACGAACGGCAGGTATGCCGTGCCGCCCGCTTCCAGCGCCACGACGAGCAGGTCCTGGGCCGGCCCGAGCTCGAGCCCGCTGACGGCCCCGACCCGGGTGCCGTCCTGGCGGACGACCTCGAGACCGACGAGATCGGCCTCGTACCAGGCTCCCTCGTCGGACTCGTCCGGCTCCGCAGTCGGCTCGTCGGCGTCGAGGATCAGGCGGGTGTTGCGCAGGGACTCGGCGCCGGTGCGGTCGGGGATCTCCTCGAACCCCAGCAGCCACGTGCCGTTGTGCACCCGTGTCGAGCGGATCGTGAGGGTGCGCGGCACGCCGCTGCCCGACGCCGCCTCGGTCACGAAGCTCGCGCCGGCGACCAGACGTCGTTCGGGGTCGTCGGTGTGCAGCTGCACGGTGACCTCACCGCCCAGGCCGTGGGGCTTGCCGATCCGGGCGACTGTGAGGCCGCCGGGATCGCCCGGCCCGCTGACGTCCACGAGAGCGCCCT
>JBDSYO010000236.1:0-3407 GCA_039925625.1 Lapillicoccus sp.
GTCGCCGTCGTGCTCGCCGCCGTCGCGGAGACCCTGGCCCGCACCGTGCCCGGTTGGCAGGGCGCCGACGGGGTCGCCCTGTCGGTGTTCCTCGCGGTGTTCGCGGTGCTCGGTATCTGGACCGCGATGCGCCGCAGCCGCGACCTGGTCGCCGCCAAGGAGGAGAACGCCCTGCTCGTCATCGGGCAGGAGCGGGCCCGGCTGGCTCGCGACCTGCACGACATCCTCGGCCACTCCCTCACCGTCATCGCGGTCAAGGCCGAGCTCGCCGACCGCCTCGTCGACGTCAGCCCGGAGCGGGCCCGGGCCGAGATCGTCGATATCCAGCGCCTCTCGCGGGACGCGCTGCGCGACGTCCGCCTCACCGTCGACGGCGTCCGCGACCTCACCCTGCCGGGCGAGATCAGCCGGGCCCGGGCCGCGCTGGAGGCGGCTGAGATCGAGGCCGAGCTGCCCGGCTCGACCGACGACGTGCCCTCCGCCCTGCGGGAGCTGTTCGCCTGGACCCTGCGCGAGGGTGTCACCAACGTCATGCGGCACAGCGGGGCCCGCCGATGCTCGGTCCGGCTGGCGGCCGACCGCATCGAGATCACCGACGACGGCCGCGGTATGCGTCCCGCCGACGGCGCCGAGCCTGGGGACGGGCACGGGCTGTCGGGCCTGCGTGAGCGCGCGGCTGCCGCCGGGGCTCACGTCGTCGTAGAGACGCCCCCGTCGGGCGGCTTCCGCCTCGCGGTCGTCGTCGGCGGCCCCGCCCCCACCCCGGAGGTCACGGACCCGGCGGTGTCGACGGGCTCGCCCGCGGGCGGCCAACGGTCGCTGGAGCCCGCCGCTCCGCGCCTGCGGTGAGCATCCGGCTGCTCCTGGCCGACGACCAGGCCCTCGTGCGCGGGGCGCTGGCCAGCCTGCTCGACCTGGAACCGGACATGACCGTGGTCGCCGAGGTCGGCCGGGGCGACGAGGTCGTCGAGGCCGCCCAGCGCACCCAGCCGGACGTCGCCCTTCTCGACGTGGAGATGCCGGGCATCGACGGCATCGAGGCCACCCGTCGCCTGCGCACGGCGATGCCGGAGGTCAAGGTGGTGATCGTCACGACGTTCGGACGGCCGGGCTTCCTGCGCCGCGCGCTGGTCGCCGGGGCCAGCGGGTTCGTCGTCAAGGAGACCCCGGCCCGGCAGCTGGCCGACGCCGTCCGCCGCGTGCATACCGGCCTGCGCGTGGTCGATCCCACCCTGGCCGCCGACAGCCTCGCCGTCGGCGAGTCGCCCCTGACCGCCCGCGAGGCCGAGGTCCTGCGCGCGACGCGCGACGGGGGCAGCGTCAGCGACATCGCGGCGTCGGTCTTCCTCTCCGAGGGCACCGTCCGCAACCACCTGTCGTCGGCGATCGGCAAGACCGAGGCCCGCAACCGGGGCGACGCCGTGCGGGTCGCCGAGGAGAACGGCTGGCTGTGAGCGTCGAGCCGCGTGTGCCTCCTACCGTGGCCGTGCGCCTCGTCCTCGTGCACGGATCCCGCCTCACCCACACCCAGTGGGCGCCGCAGGTGACCCGCATCGCCGCGCTCCCCGAGGGCGAGCGGTCGCGGCTCCGGGTCGTCGCCCCCGACCTCCCCGCGCACGGCGCGCGGGCCGCCCAGCCGTTCACCCTCGACCGGGCGGTCGGAGCCGTGGCCGCGGCCGTGGAGGACGGCCCCGCCGATCCGCCCGTGGTGCTCGTCGGTCACTCCCTCGGCGGGTACGTCGCGATGGCGTACGCGTCGATGTACCCCCGTCGGCTGGCCGGGCTGGTGCTGCTGTCCTGCGCGGCCGTCCCGCGCGGGCCGGGAGCGGCGGCCTACCGGGGGGTGGCCGTGCTCACCGACCGCCTCGGGCCGGCGCGGATGACCGAGGTCAACGACCGCGTGCTGGGGCGTCTCTACCCGCCCGAGCTGGTAGCCGCCGTCGTCGCCGGCGGGTACTGGTTCGGGCCGACCGGCGCGGCGTGGCGTGAGGTCATGGCCCGGTGCCGGCCCAGCCTGCTGCGGGAGGTGACCGCCCCCGTCCTCGTCGCCGGCGGGGTCTACGACCAGCTCATGGTCGACGCCGCGCGGTATGCCCGCGCCGCACCGCACGGCCGGGTCCGCTGGGTGCCCAGGGCCGGTCACCTCGTGGGCTTCGACCAGCCCGAGATGGTCACCCGGATGCTCGTCGAGTTCGCCCTCGACGCCGCGGATGGGAGACTGGCCCGGTCATGAGCACCACCGCCACCCTCGCCCCCCCGCTGCGGATCGGCCGGCACGCCATCGCGTCGCCGGTCGTCCTCGCGCCCATGGCGGGCATCACCAACCGGGCCTTCCGCCGGCTCTGCCGTGAGTCGGCGTCGGCCGGGGGTTCGGGCGACAGCGCGCTCTACGTGAGCGAGATGATCACCTCGCGCGCGCTCGTCGAGCGCCACCCGGAGACGATGCGGCTGATCGAGCACGACCCGCAGGAGCACCCGCGGTCGGTGCAGCTCTACAGCACCGACCCCACCACGGCGCGCGCCGCCGCCCGGCTGCTGGTGAGCGAGGACCGGGCCGACCACATCGACCTGAACTTCGGCTGCCCCGTGCCCAAGGTCACCCGCAAGGGCGGGGGCTCCGCGCTGCCGTGGAAGCGCGACCTGTTCCGCGCGGTGGTCGGAGCCGTCGTCGAGGAGGGCGCACGGCGCGACGTGCCGGTGACGGTGAAGATGCGCAAGGGCATCGACGACGCCCACCTCACCTACCTGGAGGCCGGTCTGGCCGCCGAGGACGAGGGCGCGGCGGCCGTCGCCCTGCACGCCCGCACGGCGGCCCAGGCCTATTCCGGCAGCGCCGACTGGAACGCGATCCGGCTGCTCAAGGAGACGGTGACGACGGTGCCGGTGCTCGGCAACGGCGACATCTGGTCGGCCGAGGACGCGCTGCGCCTCGTGGCGGAGACCGGGTGCGACGGCGTCGTCGTCGGTCGCGGCTGCCTCGGGCGGCCGTGGCTGTTCGCCGACCTGGCGGCGGGCTTCGCGGGGTCGCCGGTGCGGGTCGCACCCACCCTCGGTGAGGTGGCCGACACCCTGCGCCGGCACGCGACCTACCTGACCGAGTTCTACGACGACGAGGGCCGCGGCTGCCGCGACATCCGCAAGCACATCGCCTGGTACCTCAAGGGGTTCCCTGCCGGCGGGACGCTGCGCACCTCGCTCGCCCTCGTCGACTCGCTAGCGGCCCTCGACCGGCTGCTCGCCACGCTCGACCGGGAGGCCCCGTGGCCGGGCGAGCCCGCGGAGGGTCAGCGCGGCCGCGCGGGGTCGCCGCGCCGGGTCGTGCTCCCCGAGGGCTGGCTGGACACACGCGACCTCAGCGCCGCCCACGCCGCCGAGGTCGCTGCGGCCGAGGCGCACTCCTCCGGAGG
>JBDSYO010000237.1:0-4394 GCA_039925625.1 Lapillicoccus sp.
GGTCGACGGCCGTCCGCATTGCCGCGGTCGCCATGATGTCGTTGCCGACGATGACGGCGGTCGGCCGCTCCGGCACCGACAGGAGCTGGCGCGCGCGCTCGGCGCCCGACTCGTAGGCGTACGTGCCCTCGAGGTGGTCCACCTGCATACCCCGGCGGACCCCCTCGGTGGTGAGCAGCTCGGCCCGCACCTGCTCGTGCACGAAGGCGGTGGGTCCGCTGATGTGGGCGATGCGGCGGTGACCGAGCCGGAGCAGGTGGTCGAGGAAGACGGTCACCGTCTCGATCTCGGGGGTGATGAGCCGGGCGATCGCATCCTGCGCCGGCCGGGAGGTGACCAGGACGCCGGGCATCCCGAGGGCGGCGAGCAGGGGGATCCGCGGGTCGTCGTCGTGCTCGTCGTAGAGCAGGAACCCGTCGACCCGCCGCTGCCGGGCCCACCGCCGGTAGACGTCGAGGTCCTCGCCGCGCTCGCCGGTGAGGCGGAGCAGGAGGGACGCGTCGGCGTCGTTGAGGTACTCCTCGACACCGAACAGGGTGCGCATGTAGAACCCCTCGGCGGTGATCACCGACGGGTCGCGGGCGATGACGAGGCCGATGGTGCCCGACCGCCTCGCCGACAGGGCGACTGCAGCCGAGCTGGCCTGGAACCCCAGCTCGTCGGCGAGCTCGAGCACCTTGCGCCGGGTCTCGGAGCTGACCCCGGGGCGGCCGTTCAAGGCATACGAGACGGAGGCCTTGGAGATGGCGAGGCGGCGGGCGATGTCACTGATCGTGACCCGCTCGGCTCGCTCGATGCTCACGCGCGCATCCTCCCAGACCGGCCGCGGCCGGGGAGCGGTCGCTCAGCGCCGGGCGCGCGACCGGTCGCGGTCGGGGACGATGGCGTTGAGCACCGACGCGACCACGGTGATGATGAGCGCCCCGAAGACCGCGTCCCACCAGAAATGGTCGACGTGGAACGCGAGGTCGAGGTTGCCGCTGATCCACGAGGTCAGCTGCAGCAGGATCGCGTTGACGACGAGCAGGAAGAGCCCGAGCGTCACGACGATGAACGGCAGGGAGAGCACCGTCAGGATCGGCTTGAGGATGGCGTTGACGATGCCGAAGATGACGGCCACGACGAGCACCGTCGTGACGGTGTGCGAGGTGTCACCCTGCTCGCCGATGTGGATGCCGGGCACGATGACCGCCGCCAGCCACAGCGCGAGACCGTTGATGACGATCTTGACCACGACCCCGAGAAGCCATCCCATGCGCACCATCCTTCCACCCACCCGGGTCCTCGGGCACGGTTTGTCGCTGGCCGGTCGGACCTACAGTGGTGACCATGACGACGTCGTCCCCGGCTCCGCACGAAGACGTCCGCCTGCGTGAGGCCCTCAAGGCCCTACCGGCATACGTCCCGGGCAAGCCCGCGCACGTCCGGGACGGCGTGACGACGTACAAGGTGTCGAGCAACGAGAACCCGTACCCGCCCCTCGAGAGCGTCCGGCAGGTCATCGTCGACGCCGCGGAGCGGGTCAACCGCTACCCCGACATGGCGGTCACGGAGCTGACCAACGTGCTCGCCGAGCGGCTCGGGGTGGCGCCGGCGACCATCGCGACGGGCACGGGAAGTGTCGGCGTGCTGGGCCAGATCATCCAGGCGACGTGCGACGCGGGCGACGAGGTCGTCTACGCGTGGCGCTCGTTCGAGGCCTACCCGATCGTCGTCGCCCTGGCCGGGGCGCAGTCGGTGCAGGTGGGGCTGGACGCCGACCACCGCCACCGGCTCGACGCGATGGTGGCCGCCGTCACCGACCGCACGAAGGTCGTCGTCGTCTGCTCGCCCAACAACCCGACCGGGACGACGGTAAGGCGGCGGGAGCTCGACCACCTGCTCGACCGGGTGCCGGAGCACGTCCTGGTGGTCCTCGACGAGGCCTACCTGGAGTTCGTCACCGATGCGGAGTCGCCCGACGCGCTGGCGGTGTGGCGTGAGCACAGCAACGTCGTCGTGCTGCGCACCTTCTCCAAGGCGTACGGGCTGGCCGGCCTGCGGGTCGGGTATGCCGTGGCGCACGAGCGGGTGGCGACGGCGCTGCGCCAGACCGCGGTGCCGTTCGGAGTGAGCTCGATCGCCCAGGCCGCGGCGGTGGCGTCGCTGGGGGCGATCGACGAGCTGGGCCAGCGCGTCGACGCCCTGGTGGCCGAGCGCGTCCGGGTGGCCGAGGCGCTGGAGGTGCAGGGCTGGAAGCTGTCGGCGAGCGAGGCCAACTTCGTCTGGTTCCCGCTGGGGGCGGACTCGGCGGACTTCACGGCGGCGTGCCTGGAGGCCGGTCTCGTGGTGCGCCAGTACGGCGACGACGGGGTACGCGTGACGGTCGGCGAGGTGGAGGCCAACGACCGCCTCCTCGAGGTCGCCCAGACCTTCGGCCCCCGCTGACGCCGTCGATCAGACGCGACCCGCGGGCACGACGGTCACGCGGCGGGTACGACATGACGTACTCGCGATGTCACGGTCGTGCCCGCACCTCGGCCACGAGTCCTCGGCGGCCTGCCCGAGCCACGGCCGCCTCGATCCGACGGCGTAGCGCCGGGAGGTCGGCGAGCTCAGACCACGTCACCCGGACCACCTCGTACCCCAGCTCTCGCAGCCGGTCCTCGCGGTACTTCTCCGCCGCGACGATGTCGGCCGGCGCGAGCGAGACGTTGTAGGGGGCTGCTCTCGAGTACTTGACGAAGCCGTCGAACTCGAGGACTACCGGGGCGTCGTCGAGCAACAGGTCCACCCGCGCCGAGAAGTCTCCATCGGCCAGGGGCACCTGTGGAGGGACGGCGAACCCCATGACCTGCACGGCGTGCCGCAGCCGCGTCTCGCCGGGTGACTCGGCTCGGCCGTCGGCCGACGTGAGGATGGCCCGGACGGCGAAGGATCGCCATGTGCGGAGCGTGTCTCGTCCGTCGAGGTAGGGCGGCACAGGGCATACCAGCCGTGGTGCAGGTGGACGAGCTGCTCGGTGGTGACCAGCCGTCTGAGCTCGCGCGCCGGCATACCGTGCGCGGAGGGTGACAAACGTGCCGGCAGCCCCTCCGAACCGTGGCGGACGCGAGCCGGGGCGTCCGTATGGTGAGATACCCAGGGGTCGTCGCTAGATTTGACCCCTGTACGGCTCAACGGTGAGTGCGGCTCCATCGACGTCGCGCCCACACCCACGACGCCGCGACAGCGTCCGGCGATCCCGGGCCAGGACGCGGCCCGGACCCGGCGGCCTCAGGGCCGCGAAGAAGGAGAGCTGTGAGCGAGAACGCAGCCGCCGGCGGCGCGCATGACATCACCGCCCCCACCCCGGCCGTGGGTGACGGCGGCCCCGACATGGTGCAGCTGCTGACGCCTGAGGGCCAGCGGGTCGCCAACGCGGCCGCCGCCCCGTATGCGCAGTACGTCGAGGCCCTCACCGACGACGACCTGCGCGGCTTCTACCGCGACCTCGTCCTCATCCGCCGCGTCGACGCCGAGGCCACCGCCCTGCAGCGCCAGGGCGAGCTCGGCATCTGGGCGTCACTGCTCGGCCAGGAGGCGGCCCAGGTCGGCTCCGGCCGCGCGCTGCGCCCCCAGGACTATGCGTTCCCCACCTACCGCGAGCACGGCGTGGCCTGGTGCCGCGGGGTCGACCCGCTCAACCTCCTCGGCCTCTTCCGCGGCGTCAACCACGGCGGCTGGGACCCCAACGAGAAGAACTTCCACCTCTACACGATCGTCATCGGCGCGCAGACGCTCCACGCGACCGGGTACGCCATGGGCATCCAGCACGACGGAGACGTCGGCACGGGGGACCCGGAGCGCGACAGCGCGGTGATCGCCTACTTCGGTGACGGCGCCACGGCGCAGGGGGACGTCAGTGAGGCGTTCACGTTCGCAGCGGTCAACAACGCCCCCGTCGTCTTCTTCTGCCAGAACAACCAGTGGGCCATCTCCGAGCCGAACGACCGCCAGACCCGCATCCCCCTCTACCAGCGCGCTCGCGGCTTCGGCTTCCCCGGCGTACGGGTCGACGGCAACGACGTGCTCGCCGTGTATGCGGTGACGAAGCACGCGCTGGAGGAGGCCCGGTCCGGACAGGGTCCCTACCTCGTCGAGGCGTGGACCTACCGGATGGGCGCTCACACGACGTCGGACGACCCGACCAAGTACCGCGTCTCCGCCGAGGTGGAGGTCTGGAAGCTGCGCGACCCCGTGGAGCGACTCAAGGCGTACCTCGCCCACGAGGGCAAGGCCGGCCACGACTTCTTCGACGAGGTCGAGGGCGAGGCCGACGCCCTGGCCCTGCGCGTCCGGGAGGGCTGCCTCACCATGCCCGACCCCACTCCGGTGTCGATGTTCGACCACGTCTACGTCGAGGACCACCCCCT
>JBDSYO010000238.1:0-9951 GCA_039925625.1 Lapillicoccus sp.
GAACGTCCTGGACGCTCAGCTGACCCAGAAGTGCACCAAAGGCCAGGCGTTCAGCTACACGCTGGCGTGCGGCAACATCGCGGTCAACACCGTGCAGCCTCGAGTGCGTCGTCCGGTGGCGGAGCCAAGATCCCGCTCATCGAGGACACGGCATACCCCAACATCGGCGACCGGATGAGCGCCGCCGGCGTCTCGTGGAACTGGTACGCCGGGGGCTGGGACGACGCGGCGGCCGGCCACCCCGGGCCGCTGTTCCAGTTCCACCACCAGCCGTTCAACTACTTCGCCAACTACGCCGTGGGAGCGCCGGGCCGCTCCCACCTGCAGGACGAGACGAAGTTCATGGCGGCGGCCACGAACGGGACGCTCCCCCAGGTCTCGTTCGTCAAGCCCTACGGTGCCGAGAACGAGCACCCTGGGTACGCCAGCGAGCCGAACGGCAGCGACCATCTCGTCGACCTGCTCAAGACGATCATGTCGGGACCGCAGGCCAAGCAGACGCTCGTCGTCGTCACCTATGACGAGTTCGGCGGTCAGTGGGACCACGTCGCACCTCCGACCGTCGACAAGTGGGGACCGGGCACCCGCATCCCCGCCCTCGTCCTGTCGGCGGGCCTGGTGAAGTCCGGCGTCGAGAGCACGCAGTACGACACCACGTCCATCATGGCCACCATCGAGCACGCCTACGGGCTCGCTCCGGTGGCGACCCGCGACGCAACGGTCAACGACCTGTCTGCAGCGGTCAAGGTCGGTCTCCCGGGCCACCCCTGGGGTCCGACCCCGTAGTTGACGATTCACCGTAATATCTGACGCTCGAGCGGGGCGGCCGTCGAGCCGGCAGCCCCGCTTCGTGCTGTACCGGGGTTCATCGGCGGGTCATCGGCGAGGCGCGACGAGGGGAAACGCATGCACGACCTGATCCTGTGGTCGGCCTTCCTGGGGGCCTGGCTCCTGGTGACCGGCCCGCTCTACCAAGCGGCGCAGGAGCTGGACGCCGAGGAGGTCTCGAGGTCCGACATCGAGCCGTACCGCAACGCGCTGGTGGGGCCTCGGCCGTCGCCGTGGTGGTGGCTCCTGCCGCCGCTGGGCTACTGGAAGCAGCACCGCTTCCGACAGCGCCAGAACGACGCCGTCGTCGACGCCATCCCGCCCGAGCTCCTCGTCGGCTGGGTGTCGTTCATGAACAAGGCCACCGGATGGTTCTACGTCGCGACCGGTGCGTTCTTCATCGCCCTCAAGGAGACGTGGGAGCTCGTCGAAGGGAATCATTGGCCGACCGCCGTCTTCTGGGTCCTCGTGGTCGTCATGACCGCTCTCGCCGCGACGAACACCGCCACCCGGATCCAACAGACGCACAAGCTCGTCAGCGGCCGCTGAACCACCTCACGACCGAGCCACCCCACGACTGAGCCACCTCATCACCCAAGGAGCACGCCGTGACGGCCCCCGTCCTCGTCGTCCAGCACGAGCCCGAGTGCCCGCCGGGTCTCGTCGGCGCCGGGCTCGCCGAGGCCGGTCTGGCTGTCGACGTCGTGCATCCATATGCCGGTGCCGCCCTCCCGTCCGACCTCGCCGGCCACGCCGGGCTGGTCGTGCTCGGCGGGCACATGGGCGCGAACGACGACGACGCCTACCCCTGGCTGTCGGCGACCAAGGCGCTGGTCCGCGCGGCCGCCGCCACCGAGGTCCCGGTGCTCGGCATCTGCCTCGGGCACCAGCTGGCGGCCGTGGCCCTCGGCGGCGAGGTGCGGGCCAACCCGGGCGGCGTCCGCCGCGGGGTGCTCGACATGGGTTGGGTGCCTGCCGCCGCGTTCGACCCGGTGACCGCCGGTTGCGGTGCGCGGGCCGTCCACTGGCACCACGACATCGTCACCCGAGCGCCGGAGGGGACCCAGGAGCTGGCCCGCGCCGCCACGGGTGAGCTCACGGCCGCGCGGTACGCCCCGACGGTCTGGGGCGTGCAGTGCCACCCCGAAGCCGACCCGGGGATCGTCGCCGGCTGGGCGGCCCGCGGCCGGTCCGAGGCGGGGGCCGACAGGGGCGAGGTGGTCCGGGTCGACGTCGCTCTCGTCGAGGTCGAGCAGGCCGCCAACGCGCTGCGGGCCGCGTGGCGGCCGCTGGCGACGTCGTTCGCGGACCGCGTCCGGGAGGGTGCTGTGACGCGGGCGGTCTCGGCCTAGGAGCGGGGCAGCACGAGGGCGGTGGCGACAGCGGCCACGCCCTCCCCGCGGCCGGTGAGGCCCAGGCCGTCGGTGGTGGTGCCCGAGACCGACACAGGCGCGCCGACCGCGGCGGACAGCGCGGCCTCCGCCTCGGCCCGACGCGCGCCGACCTTCGGTCGGTTGCCGACCACCTGCACCGCGACGTTGCCGATCTCGAACCCGGCGGCGCGCACGAGCCGGGCCGCTTCGGCGAGCAGCGTGGCGCCGGAGGCCCCGGCATACTCCTGGCGGTCGGCGCCGAAGTGCGCCCCGAGGTCGCCGAGGCCGGCGGCCGAGAAGAGCGCGTCACAGACCGCGTGCGCCGCGACGTCGGCGTCGGAGTGCCCCGTGAGCCCCGGCTCCCCCGGCCAGTGGAGGCCGGCCAGCCAGAGCTCCCGAGCCCCGTCAGCGGGGGCGAGGGCGTGCACGTCGACCCCGACGCCGACCCGCGGGACCGCGGCGGGCTCAGTCACTGTGGGTGCCCCAGTCGATCGGACCCCGGTGCAGCCGGGTCGGGGCGGCCTGGGCCACGGGCTTGACGACGAGGCGGTCGACGTTGACGTGCTGCGGGAGGCTCACGCAGAACGCGATGCACGCGGCGACGTCGTCGGCGGTCAGGGGGTGGTCGACCCCGTCGTAGACGGCGTCGGCCTTGGCCTGGTCGCCATGCAAGCGGGTGAGGGAGAACCCCTCGGTCTGCAC
Source organism: Lapillicoccus sp. (assembly GCA_039925625.1). Lineage (GTDB taxonomy): Bacteria > Actinomycetota > Actinomycetes > Actinomycetales > Dermatophilaceae > Lapillicoccus. Next base: position 2,904 of record JBDSYO010000238.1, read on the forward strand.
CATGCCGGGGCAGATCTCCACGACCCGGATGCGCTCGCCGTTGAGCTCGAGGCGCAAGGTCTCGACCAGCGCCCGCTCAGCGTGCTTGGCGGCGGTGTAGCCGGCGCCCCCGAGGTAGGTCACCTCGGCCGCGACCGAGGTGACCGTCACGACGGTCGCGCGCGGCGATCGCCGCAGGGCCGGGAGCAGCGCCTGCACGACCTGGAGGGTGCCGACGACGTTGCTGTCGAACATGTCGCGCCACTCGGCGGGGTCACCGGTCTCGACCGGGTCGGTGCCGAGGGCGCCGCCGGCGTTGTTGACCAGCACGTCGCAGCGCTCGATCCCGGCCGCTGCAGCGGTGACGCCGGCGAGGTCGGTGACGTCCATGACGACGGACCGGGCGTGGCCGTCGAGCGTGGCGGCCACCGCCTCGAGCCGCTGCTGCCGGCGCCCGGTCAGGACGACGTCGAAACCGTCGGCGACGAGCCGGGTGGCCGTGGCCGCCCCGATGCCGGAGCCGCCACCCGTGACGACGGCCACGGGCCTCATCGGGTCACCCCGAGCGATCCGGTCGGCGTGCGCCCATCGGTTCGTGCGGCGGGGGTTCGGAATTCGGTGCGGTGCAGGGCACGACAGGGGTGGGTCATCAGGGGTGTCCTCCTCGGGCGCGCACGGTGTCCTCAGCCCGGCTGAGGTCGTCGCGGGTGGTGATCTTGTGGGCGAGCGGGTCACCGGGTACGACCAGGACGGGCTCACCGAGAGCCTCGACGAGGGCCGCGTCGTCGGTCACCCCCCGCAGGCCGGGTGCCGCGTGGGCGCGCACGAGCACGTCGCGCCGAAAGCCCTGGGGCGTCTGGATCGCGCGCAGCGACGACCGGTCGGGTGTCCCCGTGACGATGCCGTGCGCGTCGACGGTCTTGACCGTGTCGACCACGGGCAGGCCGGGCACGACGGCCGCGTATGCGTCGCTCACCGCAGCGGCCACGGTGGCGAAGAGGGCCAGGGGCGCAAGCGCCCGGGCGGCGTCGTGGACGAGCACCACGTCGACGCCCTCCGTGACCGCAGCCAGGCCGGCGGCCACCGAGTCCCGGCGCTCGTCACCGCCGGACACGACGAGGATCTCGACCGGCCTTCCCGCATACGCCGTCTCGTGCCGGGCGACCTCGAGGTAGGCCTCGGGGGCCACGACGACGACCTGGACGACCCCGGGGCAGGCGGACGCCGCGTCGAGGGACCAGGCGAGCAGGGTGCGGTCGGCCAGGGTGACGAAGGCCTTGGGCACCTCCGCACCGAACCGGGTCCCCGCCCCGGCCGCCACGACGACGACAGCAACCGACCCGCGCCCGGAGGCCGGGAGCGGGTCGGTCGACGTGCTGGTGTCGGAGCTGGGGCTCAGGAGGCGAGGACCTCGTTGAGGATGGCCTCGGCCTTGTCCTCGTTGGTCTTCTCCGCCAGGGCCAGCTCGGAGACGAGGATCTGACGGGCCTTGGCCAGCATCCGCTTCTCGCCGGCCGAGAGGCCGCGGTCCTTGTCGCGGCGCCACAGGTCGCGGACGACCTCGGCCACCTTCATGACGTCACCCGAGGCCAGCTTCTCGACGTTGGCCTTGTAACGGCGCGACCAGTTCGTGGGCTCCTCGGTGTGCGGGGCGCGAAGCACCTCGAACACCCGCTCGAGCCCGTCCTGGCTGACGACGTCGCGAACTCCGACGAGGTCGCAGTTCTCGGCAGGGACCTCGATGGTCAGGTCGCCCTGGGCGACCTTGAGCCTGAGGTACAGCTTCTCCTCGCCGCGGACCGTGCGCTTCTTGATCTCTTCGATCAGTGCCGCCCCGTGGTGGGGGTACACGACCATTTCGCCGACCTTGAAAACCATGTGCTGTTTTCCCCTTTCGCGACCACCAGAATACCACGGCAAAACGGGGATCCGCGACCTCGGACGGCTCGTTTGTGCAGGTCAGAGGCTTGGAGGCGCCGTCCGAGTGCGCTCAGGACCTCTTGACAAAACCTGGCGGATCGTGCAACGCGCGGGGTGGGAAAGTCCGCCGGTGGCGCGCCCCACCGCGTCGGGGGCACAGCCGCGCCCCGGCGCGTGCTGCCCGCTAGGCTGACGCCGTGCACCGGCCCGTGACCCTGACTCTGCACCCGCGCCGCATCGTCGTGGCCGCCGGGACCCTTCTCGCGGGGGCCGCTCTGGCGGCGTGCGCGTCCTTCTCGCCGACCCAGACCAACGTGCCCTACCTCCAGTCCGACGGGGTGCCGGCCAACGTCGGGCCCATCGAGGCGCGCAACCTGCTCGTCGTCGCGCAGTCCACCGGCGCGACCGGTGTGCTGTCGGGGTCGATCATCAACAGCGGCTCGTCGCCGGCGTCGGTCACCTTCCTCACCGTCGCCGACTCCCAGGGGAGCAGCGCGAACGGCACGACGCTCCAGCTCGGCCCGCACCAGCAGCAGGTCATCACCGGGGTGCAGTTCACCGACCTCAAGGCCAGCCCGGGTGCGCTGACGGGGATCGTGCTGAAGACGACCGCGGGCCTGCTCAACGTGCAGGTGCCGGTGCTCCTGCCCACCGGGATCTACTCGACGATCACGGCGACGGCCGGTCCCTCCACGGCGACGACGGCGGCGACCACGGGCAGCGCCACCACGGCCACCACCACCACCGGCAGTGCGACCTCGGGCACCGCCACGGGCACGGCCACCACCACGGGCAGTGCGACCTCGGTCGGCACGGCCACTACCTCGACGACCGGCTGACCCACCGCCCGTCGACACCGCTTTACACGGTCTCGAACTTGTAGCCGAGACCGCGCACGGTGACGATGTGCTCGGGGTTGCCCGGGTCGGTCTCGATCTTGGACCGCAGCCGCTTGACGTGGACGTCGAGGGTCTTGGTGTCGCCGACGTAGTCGCTGCCCCAGACCCGGTCGATGAGCTGCATCCGCGTCAGCACCCGTCCGGCGTTGCGCAGCAGCATCTCCAGCAGCTCGAACTCCTTGAGCGGCAGCGACGTCGACTGGCCGCGCACCGTCACGGTGTGCCGTTCGACGTCCATCCGCACCGGGCCGGCTTCGATGGTCGCGGGCAACAGGTCCTCGGGGTCGGCCAGCCGCCGGAGCACCGCCTTGATGCGGGCCAGCAGCTCACGCGACGAGTACGGCTTGGTGACGTAGTCGTCGGCGCCGATCTCGAGGCCCACCACCTTGTCGATCTCGCTGTCCTTGGCGGTGAGCATGATGACCGGCACGCCGCTGCGCTGCCGCAGCGCGCGGCATACGTCGACGCCCGACAGTCCCGGGAGCATGAGGTCGAGCAGGACGAGGTCGGCGCCGTTCTTGTCGAACTCCACCAGGGCCGCGGGGCCGGTCTCGGCGACGGCCACCTCGTAGCCCTCGCGGCGCAGCAGGTAGGACAGCGGGTCGGAGTAGGACTCCTCGTCCTCGACCACGAGGATGCGGCTCATGCGGGTGACTCCTCGGTGACGCGGTGGGCGGGGAGGTTGACGGTGTCGTCGGTATGCCGGTCGTCGGCCGCCCGCCGCCGGCCCACCGTCGCGGCGGGCAGGCGCATGGTGAACGTCGAGCCGCGGCCGGGCTCGGACCAGACCCCGACCTCACCGCCGTGGTTGGCGGCGACGTGCTTGACGATGGACAGGCCGAGGCCGGTGCCGCCCGTGCTACGGGACCGCGCGGCGTCGACGCGGTAGAACCGCTCGAAGATCCGCCCCTGCTCCGCGGCGGCGATGCCCTGCCCCTGGTCGGTGACCGCCAGCTCCACCTGGTCGCCGTCGACGGCCCGGACCCGCACCGCGACCCGGGTGTGCGGCTCGGAGTACGCGACGGCGTTGCCGACGAGGTTGCGCACGGCCGTGACCAGCAGCTCGTGGTCGCCCCACACCGCGCAGTCCCCGGTGCCGACGACGCTCACGGTGATGCCCTTGTCCTCGGCAGCCAGCCGCGACCGGTCGACCGCCTCCCGAGCCACGAGCGAGAGGTCGACGTGGTGGGGGTCGGTGAGGGAGGCGGCCACCTGGAGGCGGGAGAGGTCGACGATCTCCTGCACGAGGCGGGTGAGCCGGGTCGACTCGACCTGCATCCGCTGCGCGAAGCGGGCGACGGCCTCAGGGTCGTCGTGGGCGTCGAGCACGGCCTCGGCGAGCAGGGCCAGGCCGCCCACCGGGGTCTTCAGCTCGTGGGAGACGTTGGCCACGAAGTCGCGCCGGATCTCCTCCAGCCGCCGGGCCTCGCTGCGGTCCTCGACGAGGAGCAGGACGTGGGCGGAGCCGAGGGGTGCCACCCGCGCGCCGACGACGAGGCCGGGGCGGCCGGCCGGACCCTGCGGCAGCTCGAGCTCGACCTCGCGGATGACCCCGTCGCGGCGCACCTGCCGGGCCAGCGCGAGGAGCTCGGGCTGCGTGAGGTCGCTGCCGCGCACGAGACCGTTGGCGACCGCGGCCGGCGAGTTGTTGACGACGGTGTCCGAGGAGTCGAGCACGATGCCGCTGGAGCGGAGCACGGCGAGGACGTCGGCCACCCCCTCCGGCAGCGCCGCCGACGGCTCCACGGAAGGCATCCGGTGCTGGGAGCGCTCGGAGAGTCGCACGGCCACGACGGCGATCGCGGTGAGGGCGATGCCGGCCATGGCGCCGAGCGTGGCGGCGGTCGTCACGTCCACGTCACCAGGGTAGGTCCGCCCGAGGGGGCCGGGGGCCACGCGGCGAGGCGTGAGGGCGCCGGCACGCCTACGGGGGCTCGCCGCGAAGGAGAATGTTCACCGGAGGGGTCACCGTCGTTCACCCGCCCGTGCGAACCTCACGCTGGCCACCCGCCCCACCACCGAACGAGGACCGTATGCGCGACGCCTTCCACGACGACCTGGACAAGATCACCGACCAGCTGGTCGAGATGACGCGTCTTGCCGGGTCGGCCGTGTCCCGCGCGACGACGGCCCTGCTCGACGCCGACGTCCACCTGGCCGAGAGCGTGATCGCCGCCGACGACGAGCTCGACGCGATCCGCAGCGAGCTGGACGCGCTCTCGATCGACCTGCTGGCCCGTCAGCAGCCCGTAGCCACCGACCTGCGCATCGTCGTCACGTCGATGCGGATGAGCTCCGACCTCGAGCGGATGGGCGACCTCGCCCGCCACATCGCGAAGGTGGCGCGGCTGCGCTACCCCGAGAGTGCCGTCCCCGCCGCGCTGTCGGCGCACATCCTGCAGATGGGCCAGGTCGCGGAGCGGATCGTCGCCAAGGCCGGTTCGGTCATCGCCTCCAAGGACACGGGGATCGCCCAGAGCCTGGAGAAGGACGACGACGCCATGGACGAGCTGCACCGGCAGCTGTTCGAGGCCATCCTGTCCGACACGTCCGACCTCGCCCGGTCGGCACTCGTCGACCTGACCCTGCTCGGCCGCTACTACGAGCGGTTCGCCGACCATGCGGTGTCCGTCGCGCAGCGGGTCGTCTACCTCGTCACCGGTGAGTACGACCTGCCGGAGCTCGACCACGAGGACCGGGAGGACGAGCGCGTCGCGCTCTGAGCCCCAGCTCCACCTGCTTGACCCTCAGTATGCGGGGGGTTCACGCCGCATACCCGCTCGGGTCGCAGGTCATGTCGCGACATGAGATGCGCACGTATCCGCTGCCGGTCCTCGGCTCAGGCACCCAGCACCATGACGTCGGATACCCACTCGGATACCCGAACCGGTCACTAGGACAGCGTCATCGGGTATCCGACCGGGTATCCGACCGGATATCCCACCGGGCGACCCGACGCCGACCCCGTGGTCGGTTGTCATGTCGCGCGTCATGTCGCGTTCGGTGCTGTTCTGACGACAGCAGACGCGACCTGACGCGCGACATGAGATGCGCGCGGATGCGTCGTCGGTCCACGGCTGAGGCACCCTGCACCTTGAAGTCCGTGCTACCGGCCCTGGTTGGCCACCGCGGCTGCCGCTGCCGCCGCGGCGTCGGGGTCGAGGTAGCGCCCACCAGGGGTGGTCGGACGGAAGTCGTCGTCGAGCTCGTAGACCAGCGGCATACCCGTGGGGATGTTGAGCCCGGCGATCTCATCGTCGCTGATGCCGTCGAGGTGCTTCACCAGCGCGCGCAGCGAGTTCCCGTGCGCCGCAACGAGAACGGTGTGACCGGCGTTGAGGTCGGCCTGGATCTCGTTCTCCCAGTAAGGGATCATCCGCGCCACGACGTCCTTGAGGCACTCGGTTGCCGGCATGTCGGCGCCGAGGTCGGCGTAGCGGGGGTCGCCGGCCTGGGTGAACTCGTTGCCCGCCGAGATCGGAGGCGGCGGGGTGTCGTAGGACCGGCGCCAGAGCATGAACTGCGCCTCGCCGAACTCGGACATGGTCTGCTTCTTGTCTTTGCCCTGCAGGTCGCCGTAGTGCCGCTCGTTGAGCCTCCAGCTGCGCCGCACCGGGATCCAGTGCCGGTCGGCCGCGTCGAGGGCGAGGTTGGCCGTGGTGATGGCGCGACGCAGGAGCGAGGTGTGCACGACGTCGGGCAGCAGGCCCTCCGACACGAGCAGCTCGCCACCGCGAAGCGCCTCGGCGCGACCCTTGTCGGAGAGGTCGACGTCGACCCAGCCCGTGAACAGGTTCTTGGCGTTCCAGACGCTCTCACCGTGTCGGAGCAGCACGAGGGTGTGGGTCATGCCCACAACCCTATTGCGGGGGGTCCAGCACGTGCCGGAAGGCGTCGAGGTTGCGGGTGGACTCGCCGCGCGAGATCCGCCACGCCCACTCCTTCTTCATCGAGGTGAGGAAGCCCAGGACGAGCAGCTCGTTGAAGGGCGAGTCGGCCGCCTCGAGCACGACACCGAACAGCTGGTCGAGGTAGGCCGCGTCGACCGCGCCGGAGGGGACGTCGCCCTTGACGTAGACGTCGCCCGAGCCGTCGACGGCGTACGCCAGTCCCGGCATCCGCAAGTTGCGGCGCAGCAGGAAACGGTAGAACTCGGCGTGGTTCTCGTCGGGGTTGCGGATGACGAACGCCGACACCGAGGTCGACCGCTCGCCGACGAGCAGCGAGCAGACGGTGCGCAGCTTCTTCTC
>JBDSYO010000239.1:0-6444 GCA_039925625.1 Lapillicoccus sp.
GGTCGAGGGTGAGCTCCACCTTCGACTCACTCGTGGCCCGGCTGACGTGGGCTCGGCGGTGGGCCGTCTCGTCGCTCATGCCGGCGCTCCTTCCCGGTCGGGTGCGGGCTGTCGGTGCGAGTCTGGCAGATCGGCCATCGCGCGCAGGAACGTCGCGGACTCATCCGGGGTGCCGGCCGTCACCCGCAGGTGGCCCGGGATGCCGACGTCGCGTACGAGGACACCCCGTTCGAGCAGCGCCTCCCACGTGTGGTGGGGGTCGGCGAGGCCCCCGAACAGCACGAAGTTCGCGTCGCTCGGCACGGGCGGGTAGCCCAGGTCGGCCAGGCCCACGACGAGGCCGTCGCGCTGCGCCTTGATGGCCTCGACGGTCGCCAGCAGGCTCGCGTCGTGGCGGATCGCGGCCAGCGCCACCGCCTGGGTGGGGTCGGAGAGGTGGTACGGCATCCGTACCAGCCGCAGCGCGTCGACGAGGTCGGGGTCGGCGGCGAGGTAGCCCACCCGGGCGCCGGCCAGCGCGAACGCCTTGCTCATGGTGCGGGTCACGACGAGCAGCGGGTGACCCTCGAGCCGGGTCATCGCGCTCGGGGTACCGGGGCGGGCGAACTCCGCGTAGGCCTCGTCGACCACCACGAGCGCCTCCGGGGCCGCCTCCAGCACCGCCTCGACGACGTCGATCGACAGGGCCGTTCCGGTGGGGTTGTTGGGGGAGCAGAGGAAGACCACATGCGGTCGGTGCTCGCGCACCTGGGCGACCGCGAGGCCGGCGTCGAGGTCGAACGCGCCCTCCGGCGTACCCCGCAGCCCGTCGACCCAGGTCGTGCCCGTGGTGCGGGTGATGATCGGGTGCATCGAGTAGGCCGGGGTGAACCCCAGCGCGGTGCGCCCGGACCCGCCGAACGCCTGCAGCAGGTGCAGCAGCACCTCGTTGCTGCCGTTGGCCGCCCACAACTGCTCGGCCCGCACGGCGACGCCGGTCTGGCCGACCAGGTAGCCCGCGAGGGCCTCACGCAGGGCGAGGAACTCGCGGTCGGGGTAGCGGTTGAGGTGGCCGGCGACCTCGTGCACCGCCTCGGTGATGGCCGCGACGACGTCAGGGGGCACGGCATACGAGTTCTCGTTGGTGTTGAGCCGCACCGGCACGTCGAGCTGCGGGGCGCCGTAGGGCGTCCCGCCGCGCAGGTCGGCGCGCAGCAGGTGCGTGATCGCGGGCTTCACGACGGGGGCGGCGGGCTCGGCACGGCGTCGCCGAAGCGGGCGGTGACCGCCTCGCCGTGGGCGGGGAGGTCCTCCGACTCGGCGAGCGTCACGACGTGGTGGGCGACGTCGCGCAGCGCGGCCTCGTCGTACTCGACGACGTGGATGCCGCGGAGGAACGACTGCACGGACAGACCGCTGCTGTGGCACGCGCAGCCGGCGGTCGGGAGGACGTGGTTGGACCCGGCGGCGTAGTCGCCCAGGCTGACCGGCGCCCACGGGCCGACGAACACGGCACCAGCGTTGCGCACGCCCGCCGCGACCCGGGCCGCGTCGCGGGTCTGGATCTCGAGGTGCTCGGCGGCGTAGGCGTTGACGACCGCGAGACCGGCGGAGACGTCGTCGACGAGGACGACGCGCGACTGGGTGCCGGTGAGGGCGATGCCCACGCGCTCGCTGTGCTTGGTGGCGGCGACGCGGCGCTCCAGCGCCTCCGCGACGGCGGCGGCGAGCGCTTCGCTGTCGGTGACGAGGACGGCCGCGGCGAGCGGGTCGTGCTCGGCCTGGCTGACCAGGTCGGCGGCGACGTGCTCGGGGTCGGCGCTGTCGTCGGCGAGGACCGCGATCTCGGTGGGCCCCGCCTCGGCGTCGATGCCGATGAGCCCCTTGAGCAGGCGCTTGGCCGCGACGACGTAGATGTTGCCCGGTCCGGTCACGAGCGCCACCGGGTCGCAGCGCTCGTCCTCGCTCTCCTCGTAGCCGTAGGCGAACATCGCCACCGCCTGGGCGCCGCCCACGGCATACACCTCGTCGACGCCCAGCAGGGCGCAGGTGGCGAGGATCGTCGCGTTGGGGTAGCCGGCGAGCTCGCCGGTGTTCTCCCGCTGCGGCGGGCTAGCGACGGCGAGCGAGGCGACCCCGGCGAGCTGCGCGGGGACGACGTTCATGACGACGCTGGAGGGGTAGACGGCGATGCCGCCGGGCACGTAGAGACCGACCCGGTCGACGGGCACCCACCGCTCGGTCACCGTGCCGCCCTCGACGACCTGGGTGGTCGTGTCGGTGCGGCGCTGGTCGGCGTGCACGAGCCGGGCGCGGCGGATCGACTCCTCCAGCGCAGCCCGCAGCGACGGGTCGAGCCGGTCGAGGGCGTGCTGGAGGACCTCGGGCGGGACGCGCAACCGTTCGGGGCGCACGCCGTCGAAGCGCTCCCCGAGGTCGCGCAGCGCCGCCGCCCCGCGATGACGGACGTCCTCGACGATCGGGCGAACCTGGTGCAGTGCCGCCTCGACGTCGAACTCGGCCCGGGGCAGCGCCGACCGCAGCGTGCGCGCCTCGAGCGGGCGTCCCCGCAGGTCGAGAGTGGACATCATGGCCCGATTCTACGGTCGGGTCAGCGCCGCCCCAGTGCGGCGTCAGCGCAGGACGTCGCGGGTGACGAGCTCGACCGTCGTCACCACGGCGAGCGCCTGCACCAGCAGGAGCGCGACGAGCACCAGCAGCTGCACGGCCGCGGCCTGGAGGGGGCTGGCGCCGCCGAGGAGCATCCCGACGAACGCCCCGGGCAGCGTGACGAGCCCGACGGTACGCGTCTGGTCCAGGCCCGGCATGAGGGCCAGCCCAGCGTCCTCCCGGGCCACGAGGATGCGCGCGTCGCGCGCCTCCAGGCCGAGGGACAGGGCGGCCTCGACCTCCCCGTGCCGCTCGCGCAGGGCGTCGAGGGTGCGCCGACCCGCCAGCGTGGTCGCGGTCATGGCCCCGCCGATAAGGATGCCGAGGACCGGCACGACGGCGACCTCCTCGAGGGGGATGAGACCGCTGAGGAGCAGCCCCGCGCCCACCGGCCCGGCAGCCACGCCGACCGGTGCGAGGGCCCACCACCAACGCCCGCCCGGGGCGAGGCGGCGACCGGAGGTCAGTGCGGCGACGCCGAGCATGAGAAGGACGAACGCGGTGGTCAGCCACCACGAACGCAGCACAGCGGCGATGACCACGCCGACGACGGCGAGCTGGACGGTTGCCCGGGCCGCAGCCGTGAGATCGGCCCGGCCGAGGTTCAGGCCACCGAGACGGGTGACGACGGCGGCGAGCCCGGCGAGGACGACGACGACCACGACGAGCCGCACGTAGCCGCCGACGCCGTCGACCGTGACCAGGGCATCCGCCGCGACCTGCTGCGGCATGGCCGACCTCACCGACGTCGGGTGAGATGGAGCAGCATGGCGAGCTCCCAGGCGGTCTCCCGCCACGCGTCGTACCGGCCCGACTGGCCCATGTGTCCGGCGGTCATCCACGTGCGGAACAGGATCGGGTCGCGGGCCGGGTCGTTGGTCGCCCGGTCGCGCAGCCGGGCCACCCACTTGGCCGGTTCGGTGACGAAGACCCGGGTGTCGTTGATGCTCGTCGTGACCAGGAGCGCCGGGTAGTCGCGGGCCGCGACGTTGTCGTAGGGCGAGTACGCCTGGATCCACCGGTAGGCCTCGGCGTCGGTGATCGGGTCACCCCACTCCTCCCACTCCCCGGCGGTGAGCGGCAGGTCGGGGTCGAGCATCGTCGTCAGCACGTCGACGAACGGCACCTGGGCGTGCAGGGCCCGGAACCGCCCCCGGTCGCCGTTCGCGACGGCGCCGATGAGCAGCCCGCCCGCGGAGCCGCCTTCGCCCGCCAGCCGGTCGGGGTCGACGTAGCGCTCCGCCACGAGGTGGTCGGCGGCGGCGGCGAAGTCCTGGAAGGTGTGGTGCTTGTGGGCCATCCGGCCGTCGTCGTACCAGGGCCGGCCCAGCTCTGAGCCGCCCCGCACGTGGGCGACCGCGAAGACCGCACCCCGGTCGAGCAGCGACAACCGGGCGACGGAGAACCACGGGTCCATCGAGATGCCGTAGGCGCCGTAGCCGTAGAGCACGCCTGGCGCCGTGCCGTCGAGCGGTGTGTTGCGCCGGCGCACCACCGACATCGGCACCCTGACCCCGTCGCCGGACGGCGCCCACTCGAGGGTCTGCTCGTAGTCGGCCGGGTCGTAGCCGCCCAGCACCTCGCGCTGCTTGACGAGGATGAGCGCGCGCGAGGGCACGTCGTAGTCGAAGACGCTCGGCGGGGTGACGAGGGAGCCGTAGACGACCTGGAGCGTGTCGGTGAGCGGGTCGGGGTTGTCGCCCAGCCCCACGGACCGCACCGGCTCGTCGAACCGGATGTCCCATGTCGCCCCGAACCCGTTGTCGGACAACGGGTCTCGCGGTGCCACCCGGACGGCCGTCTGGCCCTCGGTGCGCAGCGACACGACGAGGAACCCCTCGAACGCGTCGACCCCGTTCACCAGCTCGTCGTCCCTGGTGAGCCCGAGCGGCTCCCACTCCCCCACCGCGCCACCGTCGACCCAGCGGGCCCGCGCGACCTCGAAGTTGACGCGGTCGCGGTTGTGGACGACGTAGACCTCGTCACCGAGGACCTCGACGTCGTACTCGACCTTGGGGCGGCGTGCCGCCACGAGAACCGGCTCCCCCGTGGGGTGCTCGGCGTCGAGCAGATAGGCCTCGGACGACGTCGACGAGCCGACCACGAGGAGGACCCAGCCGTCGTCGCGCGAGGTGCCGACGGCGACGCGGAACGCCGGGTCGGGCTCCTCCAGGACGAGGACGTCGGTGTCGGCGGCCGCGCCCACCTCGTGCCGCCAGACCTGGAACGGCCGCCACGCGTCGTCGTAGCGGGAGTAGAAGACGTGCGACCCGTTCCGGGACCACGCGACGCCGGCCGAGATGCGGGTCACCGCGTCGTCGACCACCCGCCCGGACGACAGGTCCTTGATGCGCAGGTCGTAGCGCTCGTCGCCGGTGACGTCGACGGCGTACGCGAGGAGGGTGCCGTCCGGCGACACGTCGCTGGCCCCCAGGGAGAAGAACTCGTGGCCCCGGGCCTCGGCGTTCTCGTCGAGGATGACCTGCTCCCCGGTGGGGGGCTGGTCGTCGTCGAGCACCGGGCGGGCGGGGTGGTCGGCCACGGCGACCCGCCCCTCCACCGAGTACTGCTCGCCCTCGATCGTGCGGGAGTAGTACCACCAGCCCCCGTGCCGCACCGGGACGCTGAGGTCGGTCTCCTTGGTGCGGGCCTTGATCTCGGAGAAGATCTCGTCGGCCACCGCGCCCACGCCGGGCGTCATCGCCTCGGTGTAGGCGTTCTCGGCCTCGAGGTAGGCCCGCAGCCGGGGGTCCTCCCGGTCGGCCATCCAGGCGTACTCGTCGGTGACGGTCTCGCCGTGGCGGGTCCGGGTCGACGGCTCCTGGGGGGCATGGGGCGGGCCGGACAGGGGCGTGGGGAGAGCGGACACCGAAGCACCATAGGCGCCGTCAGCGGCTCACCCGTAGGCGACCTCCGCGGGGCTGCCGAGGAAGCGACCGTAGGCGGCCGCCGCCCGGTGGACTCCCCGCCGTCGCGGCTCGCTCAGCGGCGCGAAGGGGCGGACCCGCAGCACCGTGGAGCGGCTCGTGGTGCGCCGGTTCCAGGTGCCGACGACGAGGCCGCCCACGACCACGGTGCCGAGGAACATCCCGTTCTTGCCCGGGACGACACGCAGCTCCTCCTCAGGGGTCAGCATGGCGGACCGGTCCTTGTAGCCGAGCACGTACTCGTCGAAGCCCGGCAGCAGCCGCACCTCGGGGGTGGTCGCCACCGCCGGTGGCGCGGGTGGGACGAGGTAGGCCTGTCCGCCGATCTCGGTGGTGTGCACCTGGTCTCCCGCTAGGGCCACGGCCTCGCGGGCGAAGGTGAGGGTCTTGCCCACCCACCCCGCGAGGTCACGCATCGTCACCGGCCCGTGGCTGGCGACGTAGCGGGTGGCGAGGGTCGCCATGGCCTCCTCCTGACCGGGGTCCCACGACCACGGCACCCACTCCTCGAGCAGGACGAAGGTGGGCTGCCGGCCCGCCGCAGGCCCCTGGCAGAGCAGCGCCTCCTGGCAGAGCCGACCCAGAATATGGGCGGCCCGCTGGCCGGAGGGGTCGACCCCGTGGGCCCGCAGGGTCTCGAGGACCTCGGGGCGGGGCATGACGACCCCGCCCCGCAGCGCGTCGGTGAGCACCTGCCGGGCGCGCTCGAGGGTGGCCGGCGTCAGCTCCAGCTGGGCGTGCCGGCTGCGCTCGGCCGTGGTCATCTCGGCGGCCAGCAGCCGGCACATCCAGCGCACGTCCTCGGTGGCCAGCAGGTGCAGGGTGCCCCGCATCGGCCACGACCGGGTGACCAGCCGGTCGGCGACGG
>JBDSYO010000240.1:0-13935 GCA_039925625.1 Lapillicoccus sp.
GACGTCGAGGCTGATGTGGTACCTCGTCATGGCCATCCCCATCGGCAGGATCGGCAGGTCGGCGTAGGCGCTCTCGCCCGGGCCGCGGCCGCCGCCCACCCGGTGCCGGGCCACCGCGACCACGTCACCCAGCACGGCGGAGGCCGTGGGGTCGCCACCCGCACCCCGCCCGTAGAACATCAGCTGTCCCGCCGCGTCGGCCTCCACGAAGACCGCGTTGAACGCCTCCCGCACGCCGGCCAGGGGGTGCGACCGCGGGATCATCGCGGGGTGCACCCGGACGGACACCCCGTCTTCGGTGCGCTCGCAGATGGCGAGCAGCTTGACGACGCAGTCCATCTCGCGCGCGGCGGTGATGTCGGCCGCGGTGACCTCGGTGATCCCCTCCCGGTGCACGTCGGCCCCGGAGACCCGGGTGTGGAACGCGAGAGACGCGAGGATGGCCGCCTTGGCCGCCGCGTCGAACCCCTCGACGTCGGCGGTGGGGTCGGCCTCGGCGTACCCCAGCGCCTGGGCCTGCTCCACTGCGTCGTTGAAGCCGGCGCCGGTGCTGTCCATCTTGTCGAGCACGTAGTTGGTCGTGCCGTTGACGATCCCGAGCACGCGGCGTACGTCGTCTCCGGCGAGCGACTCGCGCAGCGGCCGCAGCAGCGGGATCGCCCCGGCCACGGAGGCCTCGTAGTACAGGTCGACGCCCGCCTCCATCGCGGCGGCGTAGAGGGTGGGGCCGTCCTGGGCCAGCAGAGCCTTGTTGGCGGTGACGACCGACGCGCCGTGCTCCATGGCCCGCAGGATGAGCGTGCGGGCCGGCTCGATGCCGCCGATGACCTCGACGACGATGTCGGCGCGGGCGACCAGCTCCTCGGCGTCGGTGGTGAAGAGGGCGGGGTCCACCCCGATGTCGCTGCGGTCACGTCCCGGACGACGGACCGCGATGCCGACGATGTCGAGCGGACGGCCGACCCGGGCGGCGAGGTCCTCGCGGTGCTGGGTCAGCAGCCGGGCGACGGCGGAGCCCACGACGCCGCAGCCGAGCAGCGCCACCCGCAGTGGCGCCGGCGGGCTCGGGTCGGGCTGGGCAGCGGTCACGGCGTCGATCCTCCCCCGGTGACCCCGGACGGACGGTCGGAGTTCCGCGATCCGGACCTCACGAGACGTCCAGGGCGAGCAGGTCGGCGATGGTCTCGCGGCGCACGATGACCCGCGCCACCCCGTCACGCACGGCGACGACAGGCGGCCGGGGGGTGTGGTTGTACTGGCTGGCCAGCGAGCGGCAGTAGGCGCCGGTGCCCGGCACGGCCAGGAGGTCGCCCGGCCCGACGTCGGCGGGGAGGAACTCGTCCATGACGACGATGTCGCCGCTCTCGCAGTGCTTGCCGACCACCCGGGTCAGCCGCGGCGGCGCGCTGCTGGCCCGGCCGGCCAGGGTGCACGAGAAGTTGGCTCCGTAGAGGGCGGTGCGGATGTTGTCGCTCATCCCCCCGTCGACCGACACGTAGGCGCGGGAGGCGCCACCGTCGAGGCCGACCACCTTAACCGTGCCGACCTCGTAGAGCGTGAACGCGCTCGGACCGACGATGGCCCGGCCCGGCTCCACCGAGATGCGCGGCACCGCCACCCCGCTCGCCCGGCACTCCCGCTCGACGATCTCGGCCATGCCCGCCGCGAGGTTCTTCGGTGGGAGGGGGTCGTGCTCGGTCGTGTAGGCGATGCCGAAGCCCCCGCCGAGGTCGAGCTCGGGCAGCTCGACCCCGTGGGTGGCCGCGATCTCCGTATGGAGAGCGAGCACGCGCCGGGCCGACACCTCGAAGCCCGAGGTGTCGAAGATCTGCGAACCGATGTGGCTGTGCAGCCCGATCAGCTCCAGCCGCGGGGCCAGGGCGAGGATCCGCGCGGCCGCCTCCGCGGCGTCGCCGCCGCTCAGGGAGAACCCGAACTTCTGGTCCTCGTGCGCAGTCGCGATGAACTCGTGGGTATGCGCCTCGACCCCGACGGTGACCCGCACCATGACGCGCGCCGTCGTGTCCAGGCGCTCCGTCACCGCGGCGATCCGGTCGATCTCGTCGAACGAGTCGACGATGATCCGGCCCACGCCGTAGCGGAGCGCGGTCTCCAGCTCGGCCACCGACTTGTTGTTGCCGTGCATCCCGATTCGCGCGCCAGGCATACCCGCCCGCATCGCGACCGCGAGCTCTCCGCCGGTGCAGACGTCGAGACCGAGGCCCTCGTCCTCGACCCAGCGGGCCACCTCGGTGCACAGGAACGCCTTACCGGCGTAGTAGACGTCGGCGCCGCCGCACAGGTCGTGGAAGACCTCGGCGTAGGTGTCGCGGAAGTCGGCCGCTCGGGCCCGGAAGTCGGCCTCGTCGACCACGTAGGCCGGGGTGCCGAACTCCCGCGCCAGGTCGAGCACGGAGACGCCGCCCACGGTGAGGGCCCCGTCGCCGGCGCGACCCACGGACGAGGCCCACAGGCCCGGGACGAGAGCGTTGACGTCGCGCGGCACCGACAGCCAGGCGGGGCTGCCGTAGCCGTCGGCGTGGAGCGCCCCGGCCTCGTGTGCACGCATACCCCCAGCCTAGGGCGGCGGTGCCGGACGCCCGGACGCCGCGAACCCGGCGACGAGCTCCACGAGCTCCTCGGGCTCGAACGGCTTCGCGACGAAGGCGTCCACCCCCGCCGCGACCGAGCGCTCCTGCTCGTGCTGCTGCAACGCGGCAGTGACCATGACCACGGGCAGGCTCTGCAGGTCGGGGTCGGCGCGGATCTCCGCGACCGCCCCCCAGCCGTCCAGGGGCCGCATCTGGGCGTCGAGGATGAGCACGGCCGGCGGTCGTTCGCGGTGTCTGCGCAGCAGAGCCAGTGCGGCCTCGCCGTCGGCCGCCTCGAGAACCTCGAAGCCCTCCAGCTCGAGGTTGATCCGGATCAGCAGCCGGATCGAGACGGTGTCGTCGCACACCAGCACCCAGCCAGGGCTGCTCGCGGCCGACGCCGACGACGCCGAGGAGGCGCCGGCTCCCGGTTCCATGGAACGAACCCTAGGCTGCTAATCTCGCCGGGCACGACGAGGCGGCATGCCGCGGCGCGCGGTCGGACCGAGGCGGACGCCGTCGACGTCCCGGCCCCCGTAGCTCAGGGGATAGAGCGCCGCCCTCCGGAGGCGGAAGCGCAGGTTCGAATCCTGCCGGGGGCACCACATCTCAGGACTGTGACCTGCGGCAACGCATCTGTGCCGTCCGGTCGTGCGACATGCAGGCAACGTGCGTTCCGAGCAACCGAGGGTTGCACCAGGGTTCAGCCGTTTGCCGCCGTTCTGGGCGTCCTCGCCGATGTGCTGATGTGCTGAAGGGACGCAACCATGCGTACCGGTGAGCACCATGGCGCTGAGCTTGGGCGGCCTCGGAGGGCGTGAACGACTGCGGCATCAGGGGACCCACCGGCCTGGCCGCCCTGCGCTCCACGACGGCGATGGCGCCCAGAACCGCGTCCTCCGGTGTCCCGGTCGGCTAGGTGTTGAGCCCACAGAGGTTGGGTACGCGGTCGGCTGGTGAGGCGCCCTTGAGTGCGGTGTGGCCGCGGTGGTGATTGTAGGTGTGGAGGAACTCGGGGAAAGCGGCGACGCGTTCTGCTTCGCAGCGGTAGGGGCGGGCGTAGGCCCACTCTTGTTCGAGGGTGCGGTTGAACCGTTCGACTTTGCCGTTGGTCTGGGGCCGGTAGGGGCGGGTCCTTTTGTGGGTGACCTCGCCCAGGGCTGCCGCGAAGTCCCTGGAGCGGTACGCGGATCCGTTGTCGGTCAGGACCCGTTTGACGGTGATCCCGCACGCGGCGAAGTAGGCGTTGGCTCGGACCCAGAACGCTGACGCGGTCTCCTTACGCTCGTCGGTGAGGATCTCGCAGTACGCCAGGCGGGAGTGGTCGTCGACGGCGTTGTGGACGAACGCGGTCCCCGGCTTGCTCGTCTTCTTGATCCGGTTGCCCTTGGCGCGGCCGTGGACCCGGTGCCCGCCGCCGTCCGGGATCCTGCCGAGCTTCTTGACGTCGACGTGGACCAGGTCTCCCGGCGCCTCGTGCTCGTAGCGTCGCGCCTGGGGTGTGGCTCGCAGTCGGGCCCCGGTGGCCGGGTCGGTCCAGGACAGCGGCGGAGCGGCGTACCGGGTCAGGACCTTGTGCACGGTGGCTGGGTTCAGCCGCAGCCGGTACGCGATCCGCGCGGGTCCCCAACGCCGTGAGACCCGCAAGCCCATGATCCGCCGCTCGAGCCGCCGGCTCAGCTGCTGCGGGCTGCGTGCCGGACGGCTCGAGCGGTCTTCCATCCCCGCCCGGCCTTGGAGCCGGTACCGGGTCGCCCAACGCTGGGCTGTGGTGACCGAGACCCCGAACCGGTCCGCGGCCCGACGTAGCAGCCAGCCGTCGTCAACGACGCAGCGAGCCAGACGCAGCCGTCCGGTCGGGGTCAGTGAAGCGTTAGCGTGGGACATGAGGACCTCCGTGGTGGGTGTGATGCCGTCAGACAGCCCCACCTCACCCGGAGGTTCTCCCCATGTCCAGCAGGCTCGCCCGTCACCAACGTCCGTGGTTAGTACAGCTAGCCGAGGGAGGTGCTCGTCCGTGCCGGGAAGCGCGGTGGACGCACGTCCGTCAGGACGACGCCTCGAGTCGGTGCCGCACCACCCTGCGGCGCAGGGTGGGCGAGGCCTCGATCTCATAGCCGGCGGCGAGGAAGACCTGGAGCAGGCCGACCGACGCCTCGTCCCAGATCACGGTCTTCCCCGGCACCGGCTCGGTGGGGTACCCCTCGAGGACGTGAGCGCCGACCTGACGGCCGTAGTCCACGGTCGCGGGGGCGAGCTCGTACATCAGCCCCTGTCGACGGAAGCCCTTGCGCACGACGAAGCAGGTGACCGACCAGACACCTTCGAGGTCGGGGTCCCTTCGCATCCATGACTTCTGCCGGGCCCAGATCCTCGGGTAGCTCTCCCGAGGCTCGACCGCGACCCAGCCGGCGGGCTCCCCGTCCACGTACCCGACAAGGCCGGAGGTGGGGCCGCTGGTGCCGCAGCCGGTCTGCTCCAGGAGCGCCGCGTCGCGCTCCTCCTGGGTCGTGTCACGCCAGATCCAGCCCGGGGCCTTCAGCGCCTGACAGCGGCACTTGCGCGCGCCGGCGGCCTCGAACACGTCGTCGACATCCTCACGCGTCGCCTCGTTGGCCGGTCGCCAGCTGAACTCGGGCACACCCCGAGACTAGCGGCGGGCTCCCGTCAGCAACGGTCGGCGCGGCGGTGGTCCAGCTTCGCGGGGCGCGGTCCAGGATGAAGGTCATGACGAGGCCCGAACGCCGCTGACTCGCCCGAGCAAGGAGGGTCCGATACCGATTTCACGGATCGACGCGCAGCGAGTCGACGCTGTCGTTGACGACGCCGTGGCTGCCGTCCGCATCGTCGGCACCGTCGTGCTGGTGAGCGAGAACGGGGTGCCGGTGTACACGCGCGCCGCCGGGTACGCCGACCGGGAGTCCGGCCGGCCGACGTCGGTCGACACGGTGTTCCGCCTCGCCTCGTTGACGAAGCCGTTGACGGCGGCGGCGGCGCTGGCGCTGGTCGAGCGTGGGTTGCTGAGCCTCGATGACTCCCTCGCGCGCATCCTGCCGACGTTCCTGCCGCGGTTGACGGACGGGACGGCGCCGGACATCCAGGTGCGGCACCTGCTGACCCACACCGCCGGGTTCGGGTACCCCACCCTGCTGCCGGGAGACCCGTACCGTGCGGCCCGGGTCTCGACCGGGCTGGACCAGCCCGGGTTGACCCTCGAGGAGAACCTGGAGCGCATCGCCTCGGTACCGCTCTCCTTCGCGCCCGGATCGGGCTGGCGGTACGGAGTGGCCACCGATGTCCTGGGCGCCGTCATCGAAGCCGTCGTGGGCGCGTCGCTGGGGACGGTGATCGCCGAGTACGTGACCGACCCACTGGGTATGCGGGACACCCGGTTCACGGTCGACGACCCTGAGCGTCTGGCGACCCCGTACGCCGACGGCACGCCACGGGCGGTCCGGATGACTGAACCCTTCCCCGTACGAGATCTTCTCTTCTCTCCGGCGCGGGCGTTCGACGAGGCCTCGTTCCAGTCCGGCGGTGGTGGCATGGTCGGCACGGCCGGGGACTTCATGAGCTTCGTGGAAGCCGTTCGGCGCGGTGGCGCACCGATCCTGCAGCGCAGCACGGTCGCGATGGCGTCGTCGAACCAGGTTGGCACCCTTCGCGAGCACGACGACCCCGGTTGGGGTTTCGGCTTCCTGTCCGGCGTCCTGGTCGACCCCGGACAGGCTCAGTGGCCGTCGAATGTGGGCACCCTTCGGTGGGGCGGCGTCTGGGGCAACAGCTGGTTCGTCGACCCGGCCGCCGGCGTCACGGTCGTGAGCCTCAGCAACACCGCCCTCGAGGGCCAGGGTGCGTTCCGGCAGCAGGTCGCCGACGCCATCTACGGGCGATGACCCGATCCGGCCGCGCGGGCCCCCAGTACCCCGGACCAGGCCATCAGCCCTTCAGGTTCACGTGGATGAGGACTCGAGAGGCCGTCTCCGACGTCGACCCGTGGACCGTGACTCGCAGCCAGTTGCCGAAGGTCGTGACCGGGATCTCCGCGATCGCGTCCTCGACCCCTATGGCGACCGGGCGGCCACGGCGGAGCCAGTGGATGCCGTCGGGGGAGATCTCGACGGCGATCTCGAGCTCAGGGTGCTCTCCCTCCGTCTGGATGAAGAACACCGCCTCGTTCGCCCAGCCGGCCTCGTAGGGCAGCGTCGCGAAGTCGCCGTCGATGCGCACGCGACGGGCGAGAACGGAGGTGTACGTCGTCTGCATGGGTGTGTTCCTGCTCAGTGGGAAGGGGTCAGCGAGACGGCCGGCTCGTCGACATCGACGATCGCGCCCTGGTCGAGCAGCGTCGTGCGCAGCAGCGTCGTGTCGATGTCACCGATCGACCAGCCGTGACGGACGCAGAGCGCGGCCGCGGTCCCCGCGCCCTGCCCCATCGCCATGCAGGTCGCCATGACGCGGGCCGAACCGAACCCCGGGCCGTCGGCGCTGAGGCTCCGACCCGCCGTGAGCAGGTTCACGCTGCCGCGAGGGACCAGACAGCGCAACGGGATCGCGTATGCGCGCCGCGGGTGGAAGAACTCCGTCTGGTCGATGCTGTCGGGCTCGTGGATGTCGATGACGTGGGCGCCCTTCGCCACCGTGTCCGGGAACGGCTTCGCGTCGACGATGTCGTCCCTGACGAGCTGGTACTCACCGACGATGCGGTAGGTCTCGCGGACTCCGCTCTGGATGCCCGTCTTGGCCAGCCAGGAGCTGCGGAACTCGGGGAACTCCCGCCGCAGCACCTCGAGCAGCTGGTGCAGCGTCTCGCGCAGGCTCACCTCCGTGCGGCTGAACCACTCAGGATCGCTGGCATCCGTGGGCTCGCGAAGCAGGTTGATGCTCACCATGCCGTCGTGGAAGAACGAGCTGATCCACGGACCGCCGAACACCGGGATCTCGCCCTCGGTGTGCAGCTCGGCGAGCCGGCCGCGGATCGCCGCAGAGACGGGTAGGACCCCGTCGACCGCATCGCCGAAAAGATGCTGCAACGCCGCGGTGTCCACGCCACCCAGCTGGAACCACAGGGTGGCCGGCTGCAGGACGTCGCTCTTCACGACCGGGAGCCCGGCGGCGCGGACGACGTCGGCATCACCGCTGCAGTCGATGACGACGCTGGCCCGGTAGGCGACCCGGCCCGCCTTGTTCTCGACGATGAGGTGCGTGACCCGACCGTCCTCGACGATGCAGTCGGCGAACCAGGAGTGGTACAGCAGGGTCACTCCCGCCTCGACGAGCAGGCGCTGCGCCGCGAGCTTGAGGATCTCGTCGTTGACCGGGTAGTTGCCGCTGTCGCGGTCGAGGTCCGCGCCGCCGAGGGCCGCCGCACGCCGCATCAGCTCCAGCGGTATGCCACCGATGTGGAAGCGGCTGTGCAGCCGGAACTCGCTGATCGGCGTGACCAACGCGCTCGTCGACATCCCACCGACGAAGCCGTAGCGCTCGATGAGCAGCGTCCGGGCTCCGTTGCGCGCGGCGGCGACGGCGGCGATGAGGCCGGAGGGCCCACCTCCGCAGACCACGACGTCGTAGCTGCCGACGACCGGCGTCTCGCGGGACGGCTCGGTGACGGACAGGGACGGAGCTGGTCCCGTTCCCACCTTCACTCCGTCGAGTAGACGACGGAGTCGAGGAAGAGGTGCACGGACCGGTCGGTGTCCGTCTCCACGAAGAACACGGGGTTGATGAGGTTGTCGATCGACCTGTAGCCGGACGTGAGCGTGGGCGAGATCCCGCGCAGGTCGAAGACCCGGTCCATCGACTGCAGCTCGACGTACTCGCGCCGTTGCACATCGACCGTTAGGCGGAGGTAGATCCAGTTGATCTTGTCCGGGCTCTCGTTGTAGAGCAGGTCCTGCTCTCCGCCCGGCACCCACTGGTACCCGTCACCGGAGCCGTCCTCGAACCGACGGCCGTACCACTGGTTGTCGACCCCGGGGACGCACCAGCCGTCCGTCACCCCGAAGTTCCAGTCCTCCGGCGTGACCCCGTCAGCCACCTTGTAGTACTGCCACTTCTTCACGAGGTTGCCCCCGAGGGAGTTCACGTAGCGCACGCCCGGCATGTAGCGGTACTCGGAGTCCTGCACGTCGAAGAAGAACCCGAAGGCGCGAATGTCCTCCTCCCCCAACCCGACCCGGTCCTGCGCCGGCGTGTACGCGTACCACGTCTCGATCTGGATCTTCGACGGGTTGCCGAAGCGGGACAGACGCTTGATGGCGTGCCCCATGCTGCCCGGCCGGGGTGCTTCGGTATGCGGGCCGCCGGTCGGTGCCGTCGTCAGCTTGAGGGAGTAGGTGCCCTCCATCGAGCCGTGCGACGACGCGAACCGCATGGCCGCGGAGCTGAGCATCGTCGGGGCCCAGCTCGAGAGGTCGACGTGCGACTCGAAGGACTCATAGTCGTCGTAGACGAAGTTGGGCGTGAGGTCCATCCAGCCGTTGAACCCGTTGTCGAAGTCGTCGTACGTGAGGACCCGAGCCAGCGGGTTGAACCGCTCGAGCCCGCGTTCGTAGCTGATGACCCTGTCCATGCCTTCCTTTCGTCGTCGTGGCTGCGTCCGTCCGGGGTGGGGACGGCGCGGGCACGCGCCATCCCCACCCCGACCCGGCGACCTACTGGGCCAGGTAGACCGTGCTGAAGTCGATGAACTCGTTCGGCGGGATGACCAGCCCCTTCACGGTCGAGGTCGTGGCGGTGTTGACCTTGATCTCGAAGAGCGGCACCGCCGGGGTGTCCTTGGCCATGATGTCCGCCGCCTGCTGGTACAGCTTCTGACGAGCAGCCGGGTCGGTGATCTGCTGGGCCTGGGTCGTGATGGCGTCGAGGTCCTTGTTGCAGTACCCGAGCCGGGCGGCCGTGCAGTTGTAGAGCCGGTAGATCGTGTAGTCCGCGTCACCGGTGATGGTCTGGTTCGGCTGGATGTCCATGTTCCACCCGTGCGTGCCGTCCGGGTTCACCGTGCTGAACGTCTTCAGCCAGGTCGCCGGGTCCAGCGCCTTCGGGGTCACTGTGATGCCGACCGCCTTCCACGCCGAGATGAACGCCTGCATCGTGTTCGCGAAGCCGGCGCCGTTGGCGGTGCTGTAGATGACGTCGACGGTGAAGCCGCTCGCATACCCGGCGTCGGTGAGCAGCTTCTTGGCCGCAGCCGGGTCGTACTTCGGGAACCCCGCCGCAGGGGCCACGCAGCCGAACGCCGCGACCGGGCAGTATGCGGCCATGACCGAGGCCGTGTCGCCGAACAGCTGCTGCTGGATCGTCGGTAGGTCGAGCGCCTGCCACATCGCCTGTCGGACCCGCTGGTCCTTGAGGTACTGGTTCTTGTTGTCGAACCACAGGAAGTAGTAGTTGAGGCTGTCCTGCTGGGTGAACGTGACGTTCGACATGCCCTTGACCTGGGCGATCTGGTCGTAAGGCACATCGCCCACGACCTGCGCCTCACCGTTGGCCAGGGCGGTGATCTTGCCGTTGACGTCCGTGACCTGCTTCATCGTGAGGGTCTTCAGCTTCGCCTTGGTCCCCCAGTAGGTGTCGTTCCTCGTGAAGGTGAAGTGGTCGTTGGCCACGTAGTCGCTGATGACGAACGGGCCGGTGCCGATCGGCTTCGACCAGTACGCGGTGTCAGCCGCGATCTTGGTGTCGGTGTGGGAGAACTTGCCCTGCCCGATGCGGACCAGGGAGAGCACGCCCAGCAGTGTGCCGGTCGGCGCCGAGGTCTTGATCGTGACGGTGAGGTCGTCGGTCGCCGTCACGGTGGTGATCGGAGCGAGCACCGTCTTCAGGGCCGCGCCCCATCCGATGTAGCGCTCGATCGAGCCCTTGACGTCGGCGGCCGTGAGCGGCTGGCCGTCGCTGAACGTGACGCCCGGGTGCAGCTTGAACACGAGGGTCGTCGGGTCCGTCCACGACCACGAGTCGGCCAGCTTCGGCTGCGGCTTGCTCTGCTTGTCCAGGGTGATGAGCGACTCGAGGGTCTGCGAGATCGCCATGCTGATGCCGATCTCCAGGGGAGACTGCGAGATGTCCGACCCCGCCCAGCCGTAGGACGGGATGTAGACCAGCTTCTGCTGGTCGTCGGGCAGCGGCGCCGCGGTGGCGCCACCACCGGTGGCATCACCGCCGCTGGAGCACCCTCCGAGGGCAAGGGCGGCGATCGTCGCCACCGCGGCGACCGTACGCAACCTCGCACGTAGCGATGTCATGGCCATCTCCTTTGATTGGTGAAACTTCGTGTGGTGCCCATCACGCCCCACCCAGGGCGAACGTCGACGCAACCGGGTAGTGGTCACTGGGCGCGATCCCGCGGTGGAAGTACTCGACGACCTCGGCGCTGCGTGAGCGCACCGGCCCGCGGAAGAAGATGTAGTCGATGGTCTTCTGGGGGCTCGCGATCGGTGACTTCGGCGTGCCGACCGCCTCGGCGAACGGGTTCGGGACCACCGGGTGCGTCGGCGGCGCCTGCCGGTTCAGTGCCGTGAAGGAGTCGAGATAGCCGGCGTTCCCGATCACCCAGATCGCGGTCGCGATCGCGTTCGTGTCCGAGGCGAGGAACACCGGCTCGCCCGGCCGGCCGAGCCGGCTCAGCTCGTCGACCACACGCCGTGCCTGCGGCGTGCGCTGGTTGACCCCCGTCTCCACCTCGACGGCGTTGCCGGAGTACGAGAGGTGGGCGCTGGACCAGAGGATCGTCGTCGGGCCACCCTCGACCGCCAGGCGCACCCAGAAGAGGCGGGCGTGGGCGTCGTGGATCCCGACGTCCTCCGCGCCGTGCTCGACCTCGCCGAACAGCTCACGGTCCCACCACAGGTTGCCCTGCTGCTCCCAGCCCGGGAAGTCGTCGTGGACGCGGTCATGACCGGGCATCGCCGCGTCGAGCAGGTCGCGGGACCACGCCCGGGTCTCCTGTGTGGCGAGCAGGTCCGGGGCCCGTCGCTCGTAGAGCCCCCGGAGCGCCTCCCCGCGCTCCGCCGCGTGGTGGTCGCCCCACAGGTTGTGGGTCTGGGCGACGACGGTGAGAGGCCGGGTCACGAGATCTCCCGCTGGTCGGCCGGCGGCGCCGACGTGACGTCGTGGTTGTAACGCAGGACCTCCCGCTGAGTGCCGTGCACCCGGAAGGTCGTGACGGAGCAGTTGTCGGGCGACCCCAGCGGCGTATGCCCCGGACTCGGGATTCCCAGCACGTCCGCGGTGGCGAGCCGGATCGGGTTGCCGCTCGTGAACACGACCACGACGGCATGGCCACCCGTGTCGGTGAGGTCGACGGTGGCCCTCGACAGCGCCGCCACCACGCGCTCGCGGGTGCCGGCGAAGGTCTCGCCACCCGCACCGCGGGCGAGGTCCTCGCCCGCCGCCACCCGAGTGACGATCGACGGATACGCCGCGGCCGCCTCCTCGAAGGTCAGTCCGGCCCAGTCGCCGACGCTCATCTCGCGGAGCCCGGGGTCGAGCCGGACCTCGGCGCCGACGAGGTCGGCGTACGTCCTCGCGGTGCCGACCACGCGCGGCAGGTCGCTCGAGACGACCGCATCCGGTGCGGGTACCGAGAGCGCGAACGCCGCACCGAAACGGTCGGCCTGCCGGCGACCCTCACGCGTCAGTCCCGAGTCGGCGTGGCCCTGGTAGCGGCCCTCGACGTTCCAGTGCGACTCCGCGTGGCGCACGAGGTGCATCGTGATCTCTGGGCTCACGGCGCCTCCGTCAGCCACGGCCGCACGACGGGCACGGCCGCCAACAGGGCGCGGGTGTAGTCGTCCTGGGGGTTCTCGAAGAGCTCCAGCGCGGTGCCCTCCTCGACGACCACCCCCTTGTTGAGCACGAGCACGCGGTCGCAGATGTGCTCGATCACCGACAGGTCGTGCGAGATGAACAGGTAGGACAGCCCGAGGTCGGCCTGCAGGTCCTCCAGGAGGTTGAGGACCTGGGCCTGGACCGAGACGTCGAGGGCGCTCACCGCCTCGTCGCAGATGATGAGCTTCGGTCTCAGCGCGAGCGCCCGAGCGATGCCGATGCGTTGACGCTGCCCGCCGGAGAACTGGTGCGGGTAGCGGTCCGCGTAGTCGGGGTTCAGGCCGACCCTCTCCATCAGGTCCTTGGCCTCGGTCGTCCACCGGCCGCGGGGCACGACGCCACCGTGCACGCGCCAACCCTCGGCGATGATGTCGCGAACGGTCAGGCGCGGGTTGAGCGAGGCGTACGGGTCCTGGAAGACCATCTGCATGTCGCGTCGCACGCTCTTCAGCTGACGCGGTGACAGGTGCGTGACGTCGACGCCCTCGAACCTGATCTCTCCAGCGGCCGCGACGACCAGGCCGATGATCGTGCGCGCGATGGTCGACTTCCCCGAGCCCGACTCCCCGACGAGCCCGACGGTCTCGCCGGCGCGGATGTCGAAGGTCACGTCCGAGACGGCGACCTTCTCCCCGACGACCCGCTGTAGGATCGGCGAACGGGTGGGGTAGGTGACCTTGAGGTGCGAGACCCTCAGCAGCGGCGGCGCGTCGTCACCCATGGGTCAGCACCTCCTCGGAGCGATGACACGCGGCGGCGTGCCCGGGCGGCCATCCCGCAGGCTCACGCAGCGCCGGGACGCTGCTGCGGCACAGGTCCGTCGCGAACGGGCACCGCGGGTGGAACGCGCAACCGGTGGGGAGGGCGAGCAGGTCCGGGGGCGAGCCGACGACGGGGGTGAGCCGTTGGCCGATCGAGGTGTTGCTGGGGATCGAGCTGAGCAGACCCTTGGTGTACGGATGGGCCGGATGGTCGTAGACCTCACGGATGACTCCGGTCTCGACGATGCGGCCGGCGTACATGATGGCCGCCCGGTCAGCGACATCGGCGACGACGCCGAGGTCATGACTGATGAGGACCATCCCCATGCCGGTCTCGGCCTGAAGGTCCGCGAGGAGGTTCATCACCTGCTTCTGCACCGTCACGTCCAGGGCGGTGGTGGGCTCGTCGCCGATCAGCAGCTTGGGCTCGAGCGCGATCGCCATCGCGATCATGATGCGCTGACGCTGACCGCCGCTGAACTGGTGGGGATAGTCCCGGATCCGCGACTCGGCGTCCTCGATGCCGACGCGCTTCAGCAGCTCGAGCGACCTCGCCCATGCCTCCTGCTTCGGCGCGCCACGGCGACGACGGAACACCTCGGCGATCTGCCACCCCACCCGGAAGACCGGGTTCAGGGAGCTGAGTGGGTCCTGGAAGACCATCGCGATCTCGGTCGCGCAGAGCTCGCGCACCCGGCTCACCGGCTCGGCGACGAGATCCCTGCCCTCGTAGAGGATCCGGCCACCGACGA